>JACQFZ010000005.1 GCA_016199745.1 Gammaproteobacteria bacterium | reverse complement strand
CGGATCCCGGTGCGCGCTTTGCATCCTGGCCCGAGCGAGAGAACCGCTCAACAAACAGGCCGAATAGATACGTGCAATTTCAACCTCGGGGTAAGCGGTTAATCTTCTTCTTGCAAATCGGGTGGAGTCCATAGATACATGGCTTATTCGGGACTTCCTTTAAGTTAAGCGCCATTCTGTCCTGAGTCATTAATTCATTGACGGATAAAAGTTGGGTGCGACGGCCTACGTCAACGCAATAAACCGCTGCGCTGATTCGGTCGCTGTGTTTCTCAGCTTGCTGTCAGTATCGGTAAAATTAGCGCCACCGCTAAGTCCGGACGGCTTGCGCGTTCGGGGTTCGCTTTTTGGTTCGGTCGCGGTGTCGCCGATTGGCTCCATGTATTGCGCCTTTCCGATATAGCGAAAACCGCCATTCCCAGGCATCATCTACTGCTTTTCGCGACCGCCGTCGCCGACCCGCTGGAACCCTGAATGGACGAACAATTACGCCTAAGTGCGCTCGAGTATCACCGTCTTCCGACGCCCGGGAAGATTTCCATTTTGCCAACTAAAGGTCTCGTTACGCAGCGCGATCTCGCGCTCGCGTACTCGCCCGGCGTCGCCGCCGCGTGTGAGGCGATCGTTGCCGATCCACGCGAAGCCGGCACGCTAACGTCGCGCGGCAATCTGGTCGCTGTTATTACCAACGGCACCGCCGTATTGGGCCTAGGCAATATCGGTCCACTCGCTGGTAAACCGGTGATGGAAGGTAAAGCGTGCCTGTTCAAAAAATTCGCCGGCATCGATGTGTTCGATCTCGAGATCGCCGAGAACGATCCGGATAAATTGGTCGACATCATCGCCGCGCTCGAGCCGACCTTCGGTGGCATCAATCTCGAAGACATCAAAGCGCCGGAATGTTTTTACGTCGAGCGCAAATTGCGCGAGCGCATGAAGGTGCCGGTGTTTCACGACGACCAGCATGGCACCGCCATCATCGTCGGCGCCGCAGTGTTGAACGGCCTTAAGGTTGTCGGCAAAGATATTAAGAAGGTAAAGCTCGTCACCTCCGGCGCCGGTGCCGCTGCGCTTGCCTGTCTCGATCTGCTGGTGAGCCTCGGCATGCCGATCGAGAACATTTATATCAGCGACAGCAAAGGCGTGGTTTATACCGGCCGCAAAGACGACATGGACAGCTACAAGGCGCGCTACGCCAAAGACACCAGCGCCCGCAAGCTGATCGACATCATCGGCGACGCTGATATTTTCCTCGGCCTATCGGCGGCCGGCGTGTTGAAGCCGGAGATGGTGAAAAAAATGGCGCAGCGGCCGCTGATCCTGGCGCTGGCCAATCCCGAGCCGGAAATTCTCCCCGAGCTCGCCAAGCAAGCGCGGCCGGACGCCATCATCGCCACCGGTCGTTCCGATTATCCGAACCAGGTGAATAATGTTCTCTGTTTCCCGTTCATTTTCCGTGGTGCCCTCGACGTCGGCGCAACCACGGTCAATGAGCCGATGAAGCTCGCGGCGGTACGCGCGATCGCCGACCTTGCCGAGGCCGAGCAGTCGGATGTGGTCGCTGCTGCCTACGGCGACGAGCAACTCAGCTTCGGTCCCGATTATCTAATTCCGAAACCGTTCGATCCGCGGCTGATTATCAAGATCGCACCGGCGGTGGCGAAAGCGGCAATGGACAGCGGCGTTGCCGTTCGGCCGTTGCCCGATATGGCCGCCTATCGCGATCAACTGACGCGGTTTGTCTATCACTCCGGCACGATCATGCAGCCGGTGTTCGCTGCCGCTAAGAAGGCGCAAAGGCGTTTGATCTACGCCGAAGGCGAGGACGAGCGCGTGTTGCGGGCGGTACAGGTGGTGGTCGATGAAGGTTTAGCTAAGCCGATTTTGATCGGTCGGCCCGATGTCATCAGCGCCCGCATCGAACGTTTCGGCTTGAGCATACGCCCGGGTGTGCACTTCGAAACGGTGAATCCGGAAAGCGATCCGCGGTATCGCGAGTGCTGGCAGCTTTACTACAGTTTGACCAAGCGCAAAGGTGTGTCGCCCGATTACGCACGCAACGAATTGCGCCGTAACGCCACCGTCATCGGCGCCATCTTGATGCACCGCGGTGACGCCGACGCGATGTTGTGCGGCATGTTCGGTCAGTACAAATCGCATTTGCGCGATGTCGCCGACATTCTCGGCATGCGCGGCGGTGTCAAGAATTTTGCCGCTATGAATATGTTGGTGTTGCCGAAACACACATTGTTCATCTGCGATACGCACGTGAACTACGATCCGACGGCAGAGCAGATCGCCGAGATGACAATATTGGCGGCCGAAGAGCTCTACCGGTTCGGTTTGACGCCGCGGGTGGCGTTGTTATCGCATTCGAGCTTCGGCAGCGCGGCGACACCGACGTCGAACAAAATGCGCGAGGCGCTCGAGCTGATCAATCGGTTGGCACCGCTACTGGAAGTGGACGGTGAGATGCACGGCGATGTTGCACTCAACAAGACAATCCTGGAACGCGTGATGCCGGATTCGAAGCTGAAGGGCGAAGCCAATTTGCTGATTATGCCGACGCTGGATGCGGCCAACATTTCCTACAACTTGCTGAAGTCGGTCGCGGGTCAGGGCATTACCGTCGGCCCGATTTTGCTCGGTGGCGCACGATCGGTGCATGTGCTGACACCGGCAGCGACGGTGCGACGGATCGTCAATATGACGGCGTTGGCGGTAGTCGATCCGACATCGGCGCACGCGGGTTAAAGCACCCGCTCGCGCGGCAACTCGCGGTACGCCTCTTTGTTTTTAATTCCCTCCTCCGCGCCAGCGGCGGAGGGTTAGGATGGGGGTATTACTAAGGGACCATCCTCCTGTTCGTCAATCGACGCTTCGAGCAACTGTTCCGTGTCACGTACGAAGCGATGACCGGCAAGACCGACTACGACGTGTTCCCGTCGGCGACGGCGGAAAATTTCCAGGCGATCGATCGGCATGTGTTCGCCGCCGGCCGTGTCTGAGGTCAATTCGCCGCGGTTCTCGGGTAATACCCTAACGACGACGGCACGCGTCTTCTTTTAAGGTGTCCGTCAGCCCCGATCGTTTCGCTTTTACACGCGGTGGGATTGATCGGGGTTCGCTGGCGTGGCGCTCGACATGGATCGTGTGGGGTGTCGTATTGTTGTTTCATCGAAAATAGTTGCTTGCTCTTGTATACCCGGATGAAGGCGCATGGCGCTGGATTCCGGGGTATTTGTGCCGCGTTAGCGCGGCCGTGGTGCGCTCGTTATAAAAAATATATCGTGGGTGTTTCCGCCGACTGCGTGTGGGTTTAGGATAAACCCTTAGAAGTCCTCTTGGCACAGCTTGTTGGAGGTGCCAAGGAAACCGCGAGCTGCAATGGACGCAAATACCCAGACTCGGGAAACGCTCGGAGCCACCACCGGCTCGTTCATTGCTCGTGTCCACGCCGCGCCGCAACCTGCCGTTCTCCTAAAGTATCTCGAACCGAACGACGCGACAGTGCCGCAAATCGCTCGCCTGCAGCGCGAGTATCGGTTGCTGCAATCGTTGAATATCGATGGCGTCATTCGACCGATCGCATCGAACGTCGATGCGAATCAGCCGGCGATCTCATGTCATAACGTCGATGGTCAACTGCTCGAGACCGTCATGCGGGAATATCGGTTCGACTTGCCGTTGTGTTTGTCGATCGCCATCGATTTAACGCGTGTCGTTGCCGATCTGCATAGCGCCGGGGTTGTTCACAAAGCGTTACAGCCGGCGAATTTATTAATCGATGTGAACCGCGCCGCCGTTTATGTCGTCGATTGCAGCGCCGCCGGCGACGATCAGCCATTCTTGCCGACGTCCGCCGGCGATAGCGGCTGGGCTTATATGGCGCCGGAACAAACCGGCCGGCTCAGTCGGCCGCTCGATGAGCGCGCCGATCTTTACTCATTGGGCATCGTGCTCTACCGATTGTTCACCGGTCATTTGCCGTTCGCTGCCACCGACCCGTTGGAATGGACGCATTGTCATATCGCTCGGTTGCCACGATTGCCGATCGAGTTGGCGCCGCAACTGCCGGCGACGATTTCCGCCATCGTTATGCGCTTGCTGGCAAAAGCGCCGGAAGATCGTTACCAGAGTGCGCGCGGTTTGCGGGTCGATTTAGCGCGCTGCCGGCACCAGTATCAGCGGTCTGGCAACATCGCCAAATTCAAGTTGGCAACCTGCGATATTTTCCGTCGCTTGGAAGTTCCGCGAAAACTATATGGTCGCGAAACCGAGCGCACGCAATTGCTGCAAGGGTTCGCGCGTATGGCCGCATCGGGCACGCCGGCGTTGGTATTGGTCGAAGGCGCTGCCGGCATGGGTAAGTCGTCGTTGGTCGACGAAATACGGCAATCCGTTTGGCAAGCGCACGGCCATTTCATTACCGGCAAGTTCGAACAGTACCGGCGCGACATTCCGTACGCGCTGTTGGCACAAGCGTTTCGCGAGTTTGTGCAGCAGGTCCTCAGCGAAAGCGAAAACCGTATCGCTACTTGGCGTCAGCAATTGCAAGAGGCGCTCGGCGCTAACGGCCAGCTTGTGCTCGATATCATTCCGCAATTAGAAGTCATTATCGGTCCGCAACCGCCGGTGTCTATGTTGCCGCCGCTGGAATCGCAGCATCGATTACATCGGGTATTTCGCCAACTCATCGGTGTAGTCGCGTGTCACGAGCGGCCGCTGCTGTTGTTTCTGGACGATATGCAATGGGCCGATGCCGGTAGTTTGTTGCTGTTCGAGCACCTACTGACGCACCCACAAACGCGATATGTGATGCTGGTCGGTGCTTTTCGCGAACCGGAAGCGGCAACCGCCCGTTTGCTCGAACAAACATTGGCGAAGATCGGCAAAACCATCAAGTCACAGCGGATCCGGTTGTCGCCGTTGAGCGGGCAGACGTTACGTCAGCTGCTCCTCGACGGACTGCATTGCGCGCCAACCGACGCTGACGGATTAGCCGAACAAATCGAACAAAAAACGCACGGCAATCCGTTTTTTGCCAAGCAGTTTTTGTATAGCCTCGAACAAGAGGGCTTGATCGAGCTCGATGCGAGCCGTAGTTGCTGGCGTTGGGACATCGAACGGATTCGCCAAGCCGATGTCACCGATAATGTCGTCGAGCTAATGACGCGGCAGATCAATCGCCTACCGTCGTCGACGCAGGCAGCGTTGAAAGTCGCCGCTTGTCTGGGCCATCAGTTTGCGCTCGACCGATTGGCCGGCATCGTCCAGTGTGCCGAGATCGATCTCGCCGACGAGCTGCGGCCGGCGCTGCAGCAACAGTTGTTGTTGACGGCGACTCACGACAGTGTCGCCGACGTTGCTACGTCGGTGGCATATCGTTGGTCGCATGATCGCGTGCAGCAAGCGGCCTATTCGCTGATGTCGTCGCCCGAGCAACGGCAAGCGCATTTGCGCATCGGTCGATTCTTGATGGCGCATATGTCGACCAACGTTACCGCCGAATGTCTGTTCGAAATCGTCGGCCATCTCAATGACAGTGTTGTATTGATGACGGATCCGGGCGAGCGCGAGCGGCTCGCCGAACTGAATTTCACCGCCGCTCAACATGCCAAACGTACCGCCGCTTATGTCGCCGCCCGCCGTTATGCCGACGCCGGCGTGACGTTGTTGACCGAGCGTGGTTGGCAAAATAATTACGCGCTGACGTTGGCATTGCATCGAGAGCAGATCGAAACGGCGCATTTGTGTCGTGACTCGAGCGACGCTGAAATCTTGCTCGATCGCGCGCTGGCCGCGGTTCATAGCGATATCGATCGCGCCGGCTTGCTGCAGCTACGCCTGATGTTCGCTACCGCCCAACGCGACCATGCGCGTGCGGTTAGCGTTGGCCTAGATGCGCTGCGCTTGCTGGGCGTCGACTTGCCGGCCGATGCCGACGGTTGGGCCAAGGCGGTCGGCGATACGCGTGCACGCGTCGATGTCGTGCTCGCCGGCGTTATGTTCGACGATTTACTAATGCGACCGTTGATGTCGCAATCGACGCAGGTGGCGGCGGCCGATCTGTTGACCTATTTAATGCCGGCCGCGCACAACGCCGATCCGCGCTTGTTTGCGCTGTTGGGCGTTACGCTGGTCGATTTGTCGTTGACGCACGGTTACACCGCGGCGTCGGCGTTCGGTTATGCCACGTTCGGCGCACTGCTGGCATACGAAGATCTCAGTCGCGCCTATCAGTTCGGCAAGCTCGCGCAACGACTGACCGAGCGATTTCCGCAGCAGCACCATTTCCGCGCCAAGGTCAATATCGTGACGGCGTCGTTTCTGGACAGCTGGTACGAGCCAATATCCGCGACGATCACCCGGCTAGCCGATGACTTCGTTGCTGAGATCGACCATGGCGATGTCCAGTACGCCGGTCTGAACCTGATAGCGAGCTTTACCCTACGGTTGGGTGGCGGCGAATCGTTGGCACAAATGGCGGATGATCTTGCCAAGGCCATCGTATTTACCGAGCAAAGTGCCAATGATCATGCGCTCCATTTTTTGCGACAGGCGCAATCACTGGTCGTCGTCTTGCGCGATCGTTCGGCAGCAACGGTAACTATCGATGAGTTGCTCGAACAGCTCGGCGATCGTACCGACGACGATGCTAAGTTGCAGCAGCGTGCGCAGCTGCAGCGGCTGGCGATATTCGGCCAATTTGCCGATGCGCTGCGTTTGGCACAGCGGCCGGGTGCAAGCGTTATTGCCAGACAGTCAGCCTATCAGGCAGTCGAAGTAAATTTTTACCACGCGCTGGCCGCTGCCGCTTGCTACGACAGCCAAGACCCGCCGGCCCGACAAATGACGTTAACGCTATTGCAAACGAACACGCAAAAGTTGGCACGGTTGGCCGACGGTTGTCGCGCCAATTTTATTCATCTGTATTGGTTACTCGCCGCCGAACAGGCACGCATCACCGGTGCGTACGAGCAGGCGTTGGCGGGCTATGGGCAGGCGATCGCCGCCGCTCGACAATACGGTTTCACACATATTCAAGCATTGGCCGCAGAGTGTGCCAGCCGCGCGTGTGCCGCCGTCGGTGCCGATGCGTCGGCAAGGACGTATCTGCAAGTCGCCAGTTCGGCCTACGCTGAATGGGGGGCCGATGCCAAAGTTGAACAGCTCAACCTACAAGCGTCGTCGTCGCGTTCGGCGCCACCGGTGGCAGTGAGCGCCGGTAGTCGCCAGTTGGATTTTCTCTCGGTCGCAAAAGCGGCGCAGGCGATATCGAGCGAAATCGTACTCGACAAGTTGCTCGAAACGTTGATGCACCTCGTCATCGAAAACGCTGGGGCGCAAGTCGGCTGTTTGTTGCTGGTGCATGACGACCGACTGCTACCGGTCGTCGACGCTATGGTAGAGCAGCAGACGGTGCAGGTTTATGTGCATGAATCCGACAGCGTGCCGGTCGTGCGCCTGCCCGAATCGATACTGAATTACGTTCGGCGCAGCCGTGAAAATGTTATTTTGGTCGACGCTGCCGTGCCGAATCCGTTTTCGACCGACTCCTATCTCATCGACACCCGACCGAAGTCGGTGCTATGCCTGCCGATCGTGCGGCAAGCGGAGTTGGTCGGTGTGCTCTATCTGGAAAATAATCTGACCGCGAATGCGTTCACACCGGACCGGTTGATCGCGCTGGAGTTGTTGTCAGCGCAGGCGGCGATCTCGATCGAGAACGCACGGTTCTACAGCGAGTTGCAGTGCGAGAACGAAGAGCGCCAGCGAGCCGAGCAAGGGTTACAGCAAAGTATCGATGAATTCGTCGGGTTATACGAGAGCTCGCGCGAGTTGGCGGGGCAGCACGATGTGGCGGTGTTGCTCGACACGATTCTTGAACGGACTGTCGCGTTGTTGCGCACATCGGCCGCCGCCGTGATGCTGTTCGATCATCGCTGCAATGATTTAGAGCTGGTAGCGGTGAAAGGGGTGCCGGTTGCACTCGGCACCCGTGTTCCGATGGGTCAGGGGCTGGCCGGGCGTGTGGCGCAAAATCGAAAGCCGGAGATCGTGAACGATTATCGCAATTGGGAACATCGTTTGCCCGCTTATGCCTTTCTTGGCATTCAGTCGTTGATACAGGTGCCGATGCTCGCCGGTGGCGAGTTGATCGGTGTGCTCGGCGTCGTCGAAATAAATAGCGGGCGTCAGTATACCGACGCCGACCAGCGCTTGTTGTCGCTGTTCGCAGCGCAAGCCGCCAGTGCAGTGCGTAACGCGTCGTTACTGGCGGAAACGCGCCGGCATGCCGAGCAGCTCGCTGTTAGCGAGCAGCGATTCTCGCGGGCGTTTCAAGCCAGCCCGGCGGCGATGGCGATCATCCGTAGCAACGACGGCATCATCGTCGATGCTAATGCCAGTTATCTACAGCTCGCCGGTTACGGCCGAACCGAAGTCGTCGGTCGTACCGTTGTCGAAATCGGCATGATGGGCGAGACGCAACGCCGGCAGATTCGCGGCGTGTTGTTCGAACAAAAATCCGTTCGTGACGTCGAAGTTTCCATGCGTACTAAATCCGGGGCCAACCGCGTGTTGCTGACCTCGGTCGAGAAGACGGAAATGGACGGGCAGGATTGTTTCTTGGTGTTGGTGGTCGACATCACCGAGCGTAAAGAAACCGAAGAGCGCATGCGCCACATGGCGCATCACGATGCGTTGACCGGTCTGCCTAATCGCATTTTGATGCAAGACCGCATCGGCCAAGCGATCGCACAGGCGCGCCGCGGCCGGCATCAAGTGGCGGTATTGTTCATCGACCTCGATTACTTCAAGCACATCAATGATTCGCTCGGCCATCAAATCGGCGATCGCTTATTGCAGACCACCGCCATCCGTTTGCAACGCGGCCTGCGCGAGGGCGATAGCGTCGCCCGTCTCGGCGGCGATGAGTTCGTCATCATCTTGCCGGCATTGACCGACAATCACGATGTCGCCGTCGTCGCCCAGAAGGCGCTGGAGTCGTTGGATGTGCCGTTCGTGATCGACGGCAACAAGTTGCACGTGAGCGGCAGCATCGGTATCAGCCTGTACCCGACCGACGGCATCGATGCCGACGCGCTGATGCGCGCCGCCGACACCGCGATGTATCACGCTAAGGAAAAGGGTCGCGGCAACTATCAGTTCTTCACGCCGGTACTGAATCAAGCGGCGCGGCGGCGGTTGCGCATGAGCACGTTGCTGCGGCAGGCGTTGGCGCAGCGTGAATTCGAATTGCACTACCAACCGCAGGTCGACATTGCCAGCGGCCGCATATTATCGGTGGAGGCGTTGTTGCGTTGGCGGCAGCCGGGACACGACGCGGTATCCTGCGGCGAGTTCATCGCCGTCGCCGAAGACAGTGGTTTGATTTTGCCGATCGGCGAATGGACCTTGCGCGAGGCGTGTAATCAGCTCAAGTGCTGGCACAGCGCTGGCCGCCAGGATATGCGCGTTGCCGTCAACTTATCGGCGCGTCAGTTTTATCAACCGGGTTTCGAAGATTTGGTGGAGTTGGTATTGCAGGAGGTCGGGTTGCCGGCCACCGCGCTCGACCTCGAGATCACCGAGCGCATCCTCATGCAGCCGAACGAAGATAACCTGGCGATCTTGCGGCGGATCAGCGACATGGGCGTGCAGTTGTCGGTCGATGATTTCGGGACCGGCTATTCGAGCTTGGCATACTTGCAGCGTTTTCCCATCAATGTGCTCAAGATCGATCGTTCATTCATCAACGGTATTGGCTACGACCCGAACGACATGGCGATCGTCTCGGCCATTATCGCCTTGGCCAATAATTTGAACCTGAGCGTGATCGCCGAAGGGGTAGAGAAGGCGGAGCAGGCGACGTTTCTCAAGGAGCACGGCTGCTTTACCGCGCAGGGGTTTTATTTTGGCAGGCCGGTGTCGGCTAGCACGTTGACGGAAATGTTGCGCCGGCAAAAGCAGTCGTCCGAGCGCCTCGCCGGTAATGGCGAATCGGCTTAACGGTTCGGAGTTTCGCCACAGCGACAGGCAGTGGTTATTGAAGTGTTGACGACGTGCCGGTGGTTGCTCGTCCTAGCGGCAACAATGCTCACGGATTCGGCTTAAGGTAAGACGCCAAAATCCGCTTCACACCGACGCGCGGGAAGTTGACCGTGAAGTGTTCGCCGCCGTTGTCGAGGATTTCACCCTCGCCGAAACGCGCGTGCCAAACGCGCTGGCCTTTATTCGGGCGGGCGGGATCGACGGGTTTGGCGGTAATTCTTTTCGGTGCGCGCATCACCCGCCGCGGTGGGCTCGCGCGTTGGCGGCAATTGTCGCAGCGGTTGCAATCGATCTCGGTGTGGTCGCCGAGATAGTTACGCAGGTAACGCATGCGGCACAGGGCCGACTGCGCATAATGCATGATGGCATCGAGTCGTTCGCGTTCGGCGGCGGCGCGGCGCTCGTATTCGTGCAGGAATTGGTCGAGCTCGCGCGGATTGGCGAACGCACGTTGTTGCTGTAGTCGGCGACCGCGCCGTTGCAAGATACCGATCAATTCGAGCTGGGCAACGATCACCTTAATACGTCGTTCGCTCAAGCCCGTCAGCCGTACCAGCTCGCGCGGTGTCATGGTTTTGTTATCGTCGCCCGCCAGCAGCGCTTCGTAGACCTTCTGCGAATCTTCATGGCGCGGATACTTGCCGCCCAAAAAGTACGATTGAATGCGGCGGTCTTCGAGTTGATAAAGCAGGATCGCCCGCGCCGGTCGATCATCGCGACCGGCGCGACCGGCCTCTTGGTAATACGTCTCCGGTGAATCGGGAAAGTGATAGTGCACGACCAGCCGAATATCCGGTTTATCGATGCCGAGGCCGAAGGCTTTCGTTGCCACGACGATACGAAAACGATTTTCCATGAAACCGGTCTGCGCTTGCTCGCGTTCGCGCGGCTTCAGTTCACCGTGGTAACGCGTCGTCGAATAACCGCGGTCGCGCAGCCAACTCCATAACTGGTCGACGACGCGCACGGTGGCGGCATAGACGATGGTCGGACCGGTCATCGTTTGCAAAATACGCAGCAGCGCGCCGCGCTTGGCGGCGTCGGTCGGTGTGCGGCGTACATCGAGAATTAGATTTTCGCGGTCGGCGCCGGTGTTGACGATTTGTGCGCCGGCGATATCGAGCTGTTGCAGGATATCGCGCGTGACAGGCTCCGGTGCGGTCGCGGTCAACGCCAACACCGGCGGCCGGCCGAGCCGGCGCACCACATCGCGTAGGGCGAGATACGCCGGACGAAAGTCGTGGCCCGACTGCGAGATGCAATGCGCTTCGTCGATCACCAGCCGCGAGACGCCGCGGTTGCGTAATAGCGTCACGTAATCGGGATCTTCCAGGCGCTCGGGTGTCACGTAGACGATACGAACGTCGCCATCGGCGATTTCAGCCGCGGCCGCCCGTTGTTCGCGATCGGTTAGTGTAGAGTCGATTTTTACCGCGGCGAGGTTGGCGTCGATCGCCTTCGCTTGCTGGTCCTGCATCAGCGCGATCAACGGCGAGACGACAACGGTGGTCTTCGGCAGGAAGAGGGCGGGTAATTGATAGGCGAGCGATTTGCCGCCCCCGGTCGGCATGATGCCAAGCGCGTCGCGGCCGGTTAGTACCGCTTCGATCAGCGCGCGTTGGCCCAAGCGGAATCTAGTAATTCCGAAGCGCGTCCTTGCTTCGCGTGCAATGCTGTTCCAGTCGATACCGCTCACGACGTGCCCGCTACAAATAAGCACGACAGGCTAGAGGAGACTTACTCTAGTTTCAATGAGGGTAAGGCCGGGCGGGTTAGGGGTTTATCCCCAGTGGTGTTGACATGGCGCAATCGAAAAATTAGCGCAGCACCCGCACCGCCGCTGCATCGCCGTTTTTGATCGGTGGCAAATCGGCCAACAACTCTTTCGGTTCGCGTGGGCCGTATTTGCCCACGCGAAATTACGATGGCGAGCAAATAGCGTCAGAACTGTAACCGGTCCATGGTCTTTTCCTCCAATAGGTTGGCAAACATTTAATGGCGCCGTCGTCGCT
Source organism: Gammaproteobacteria bacterium (assembly GCA_016199745.1). Classification (NCBI taxonomy): domain Bacteria; kingdom Pseudomonadati; phylum Pseudomonadota; class Gammaproteobacteria; species Gammaproteobacteria bacterium. The sequence continues at coordinate 54,653 of JACQFZ010000005.1, read as the reverse complement.
TCAACAATGCGGATGTGCCCGAAGAGACACGCACGCGTTAATGCTGTCGCGCACATCGTGCAACGGTCTAAATAGCCGTAAGCAACAACATAAGTGAGGAGACGTTCGCTTGCTCGTGATTCCATGCTCCGGCATGATCTAACCGTGCTGGGGTGATAACGCACCACACAACAACGGGAAGAGATGTCATGGTTGACGGCTACATTCTCGAAACCAGGGACCTTTTGAAAGAGTTCAAAGGTTTCGTGGCCGTCAACGGCGTTAGTTTGAAAATCCAACGCGGCCACATCCATGCGTTGATCGGTCCGAACGGCGCCGGTAAAACCACCGTCTTCAATTTACTCACCAAGTTTTTGCCGCCGACGCGCGGCAGTATTTTCTATAACGGTCACGACATAACGCGCACGCGGCCGGCGCAGATTGCGCGCCGTGGGTTGGTGCGCTCGTTTCAAATCTCCGCCGTGTTTCCGCATCTCACCGTGCTCGAAAACGTCGGCATTGCGCTGCAGCGTCGGCAGGGTCATTCGTTCGATTTCTGGCGCTCGTGCGCCGGGCTGATCGTGTTGAGCGAGCGCGCCCATGAATTGCTGGATGCGGTCGGCCTATCGGCATACGCCGAAGTACCGGCGGTCGAGTTGCCATACGGCCGCAAGCGCGCGCTCGAGATCGCGACGACGTTGGCGCTCGAACCGGAGCTGATGTTGCTCGATGAACCGACCGCCGGCATGACGCACGAGGATGTCGAGCGCATTGCCGCGTTGATCAAGCGCGTGTCGACGAATCGCACGGTGTTGATGGTCGAGCATAATTTGAGTGTGGTTTCGAATCTGTGCGATCGCATCACCGTGCTCGCCCGCGGCGAGATCATTGCCGAGGGCGACTACGCCACCGTCTCAAAAAATCCCACGGTCAAGCAGGCTTACTTAGGATCGGAGCATGTCTGAGGCCGCCGCTCAGCCGCTATTGTCGGTGCGCGATCTCAACGCCTGGTACGGCGAATCCCACATCTTGCACGGCACGAGCTTCGACATTCATCGTGGTGAAGTCGTGACCTTGCTCGGACGCAACGGCGTCGGTAAGACAACGACGCTGCGCTCGATCATGGGCATGGTCGGTCGCCGGCAAGGCTCGGTTCGATTCGGCGATGCCGAGATCATTCGCCTGCCGTCGAATCGCATCGCCAAGCTCGGCATCGCCATTTGCCCAGAAGAGCGCGGCATCTTTGCCAGCTTGAATGTCAAAGAGAACTTGTTGCTGCCGCCGGTGGTGCGCGTCGGTGGCGGATTAGCAGTAGCGCAGATCTACGAGTTGTTTCCGAACTTAAAGGAACGCCAGACCAGCCAAGGCACCAAGCTTTCCGGCGGCGAGCAACAGATGCTCGCCATCGGCCGCATCCTGCGCACCGGCGCGCAATTGTTGCTGCTCGACGAACCGACCGAAGGGTTAGCGCCGGTCATCGTGCAACAGATCGGCCACACCATCGCCCGGCTCAAAACCGCCGGCTTTACGATTTTGCTGGTCGAGCAAAATTTTCGTTTCGCCGCCGGCGTCGCCGATCGGCATTACGTTATGGAAAACGGCGGTCGCGTGGTCGACATGATCCGCAATGCCGAGCTGCCGGCGAATCTCGGTAAGCTGCACAATTATTTGGGCGTGTAGGTAACGATAAGGAGCGACGATATGTTCAAGCGATGTTTATTAGCCGCGGCAATGGCGTTCACCGCCGGTGCTGCACAAGCGGCGATCTCAGGGGGTGTCGTCAAAATCGGCGTACTCAACGATCAATCGGGCACCTACGCTGATCTGTCCGGGCCGGGATCGGTACTGGCGGCGCGCATGGCAGTCGAAGATTTCGGTGCGGCCAAGAAAGGCATGAAAGTGGAAGTTGTCGCCGCCGATCATCAAAACAAACCCGATGTCGGCTCGAACGTCGCCCGTCAGTGGTACGACGTCGACGGCGTCGATGTGATCGTCGATGTGCCGACGTCATCGGTGGCATTAGCGGTCAACCAAATCACGCGCGACAAGAACAAAGTCTTTCTCGATTCCGGCGCCGGTAGCTCCGATCTCACCGGCAAGTCGTGCTCGCCGAACACGGTGCACTGGACTTTCGACACTTGGGCACTGGCGAACGGCACCGGCTCGGCAGTCGTTCGCACCGGCGGCACTACCTGGTTCTTCTTGACCGCTGACTACGCCTTTGGCCAAGCGCTCGAGCGCGACACCGAAGCCGTGATCCTCAAGAACGGCGGCAAAGTCCTCGGCAAAGTCCGCCATCCCTTCCCCAATTCCGATTTCTCCTCGTTCTTGCTGCAAGCACAAGCGTCGAAGGCCAAGATCATCGGCCTCGCCAACGCCGGCAGCGACACGGTCAACGCGATCAAGCAGGGCGCCGAGTTCGGCATCACCCAAGGCGGTCAGCAATTCGCCGGTCTGCTGGTGTTTATCAGCGATGTGCATGCGCTCGGTCTCGATAAAGCGCAGGGTTTGGTGTTGACCGAGTCGTTCTATTGGGATCAAACCGACGGTACGCGTGCTTGGTCGAAGCGCTTCTTCGACAAGCACAAGCGCATGCCGACGATGGTACAGGCCGGCGTGTATTCATCGGTGTTGCATTACTTGAAAGCGGTCGACGCGTTGAAGTCCGACAGCGACGGCGCCAAGGTCGTCGCCAAGATGAAGGAGTTGCCGACCGACGATCCGCTGTTCGGCAAAGGCTCGATTCGCCAGGACGGCCGCAAGATTCACCCAATGTATTTATACGAGGTGAAGAAGCCGAGCGAGTCGAAGGGTCCGTGGGATTACTACAAAGTGCGCGCCACCATTCCGGCGGAGCAAGCGTTTCGACCGTTGAAAGAGGGTGGGTGCGAGCTGGTGAAGTAATGCACCTCTAAATTTTTCACCCATCGCAAAACGTAGAGTTCCCCTCCCCCCTTGCGGGGGGTGAGGCGGAGATTTCGTGAATGCACTTAACGTGCATTCACGCCGCTGAACGGGTGCACACGATTTTTGTGCACCCCGGCGGGAACATGACAGGGGGAATACTATGAACTTCGAGTACGCCATGATTTCAGAGTTGGAAACGATTCCCCCTCTCCCCCGTCCCCTCCCCCGCAAGGGGGGAGGGGGGCGCTTCGTTAAGCCCTCGCTATGAACACAATCTTCGGCGTCCCTACCCAAGCACTCTTCGGCCAATTATTAATCGGCCTAATCAACGGCTCGTTCTATGCGCTGTTGTCGCTCGGCCTCGCCGTCATCTTCGGTCTGCTCAATATCATCAACTTCGCGCACGGCGCGTTGTACATGCTCGGTGCGTTCTGCGCTTATTTTCTGTTGACCTATCTCGGCCTCGGCTATTGGTGGGCGCTCGTGCTCGCGCCGATCATCGTCGGTATTATCGGCATGCTCATCGAACGGTTAATGCTGTCGCGGCTCTACGGACTCGATCATCTATACGGGTTATTGCTGACCTTCGGCGTAGCATTAGTGATTCAAGGCCTGTTCCTCAACGAGTTCGGCTCGTCCGGTCTGCCGTATCCGACCCCAACCGAGTTGCAGGGCGGGCATAACCTCGGTTTCATGTTCCTGCCGAACTATCGCGCCTGGGTCATCGTCGCGTCGGTCGTCATTTGTTTCGGTACCTGGTTCATGATCGAGAAGACCAAGCTCGGCGCCTACTTGCGCGCTGCCACCGAAAATCCGGCGTTAGTGCAAGCGTTCGGCATCAATGTGCCGCGCATGATCACACTGACCTACGGCTTCGGCGTCGCGCTGGCCGCATTCGCCGGCGTCATGGCGGCACCGATCTACTCGGTCAACCCCTTGATGGGCGCGAACCTCATCATCGTCGTGTTCGCCGTGGTCGTGATCGGCGGTATGGGCTCGATCTTGGGCGCGATCGTCACCGGCTTCGCGCTCGGCGTGGTCGAGGGCCTGACCAAGGTCTTTTATCCCGAGGCATCGAACACCGTGATTTTCATCGTCATGGCGATCGTCCTCATGTTCAAACCGACCGGCCTGTTCGGACAACGCTGATGGCGAACAACTCGACAACCCTAACCGCCCCGGTCGCGACCGGCGATCTCAAGCCGCAGCGCATCGCCTTCGCGTTGATGCTGTTGTTCTTTATATTGGCACCGCTAGTGGTCTATCCGGTGTTCTTGATGAAGATCATGTGCTTCGCGCTGTTCGCCTGTGCCTTCAATTTGCTCATCGGCTACGGCGGCCTATTGTCGTTCGGGCACGCGATTTTTTTCGGCACTGCCAGTTATATTTGCGCGTATACCGCCAAGGCTTGGGGCCTGACGCCGGAGCTCGCCATTTTGTGCGGTGCGGCGGCGTCGGCGTTGCTCGGCATCGTCACCGGCCTCATCGCCATTCGCCGCCAAGGTATCTATTTCGCCATGATCACCTTGGCGTTGGCGCAAATGATTTACTTCTTTTACGTACGCGCGCCGTTCACCGGCGGCGAAGACGGCATCCAAGCGGTGCCGCGCGGCCGGCTGTTCGGTTTGATCGATCTCAACGATGTCACGGCGATGTATCTCGTCGTCCTGGCGATCTTCGTCGGCGGTTTTCTGCTTATCTATCGCATCATCCATTCGCCGTTCGGCAACGTGCTGAAGGCGATTCGTGAGAACGAACCGCGGGTGATCTCGCTCGGCTTCGATACCGATCGCTACAAGCTGCTCGCGTTCGTGCTGTCGGCAACACTCGCCGGTCTTGCCGGCGCCACCAAGGCCTTGGTATTTCAGCTGGCGTCGCTCACCGACGTGCACTGGACCATGTCCGGCGAAGTCGTATTGATGACGTTGCTCGGCGGTCTCGGCACGATCTTCGGACCGGTAGTCGGTGCCTTCATCATCATCGGTTTGGAAAACTATCTCGCGCAACTCGGCGCCTGGGTGACGGTGGTACAGGGGGCGATCTTTGTTATCTGCGTGCTCGTGTTTCGTCGCGGCGTCGTCGGCGAGATTGGCCGCATGCTCAAGAAATCGTTGTGAGGTGACGCTATGAGCGTCTCAGGAAAAGTTGCTGTCGTAACCGGTGCCGCCAGTGGTTTAGGTAAGGCGATCGCCGAACGTTTAGCCGCTGACGGCGCGCGTGTCGTTGTCGCCGATATTGCCGCCAGCGGTGCGCAAGTGGCGCAGGCGATCGGCGGTGTGTTCGTGCAAAGCGATTCAGGAAAGCGCGCCGACTGTAAGCGTTTGATCGACGAAACGCTCACGCGCTTCGGCACGATTCACATTCTGGTCAACAACGCCGGCTTCCAGCATGTCGCGCCGATCGAAGAATTCCCCGAAGACATGTGGGACAAGATGATTGCGGTGATGCTGACCGCACCGTTCTTGCTGACGCGCTACGCCTGGCCGGCGATGAAGGCGCAGCGCTGGGGCCGCGTGATCAACATTTCGTCGATTCACGGTGTCATCGCCTCGCCGAATAAAGCGGCGTATATCTCCGCCAAGCACGGCCTCGTCGGCCTAACGCGCACGGCTGCGCTCGAAGGCGGGCCGTTCGGCATCACCGCCAACGCCATCTGCCCGGCGTACGTACGCACGCCATTGGTCGACAGCCAAATCGCCGATCAGGCGCGCACCCGCGGTATCAAACCGGAAGAGGTAATCGAGCAGATCATGCTGGAGCCGGCGGCGGTGAAACGCTTGATCGCGCCGGAAGAAGTGGCGGACTTCGTCGCTTATTTGTGCACGCCGACCGGCGAGGTCTTCACCGGCGCGGCGTTGATGATGGATCTTGGATGGACCGCGCGCTAGTCTCCCGAGTCATTAATTCAGTAAAAAATTCCCGGCCGCTTGGTGCTGCGTCTCCCTCTCCCCTTGCGGGAGGTGAGGCGGAGTTTTCGTGTACACACTTAACGTGTGTTCGCGCCGCCGAACGGGTGCAGGCGATTTTCCTGCACCCAGGTGGGAATACAACAAGGGAGAGGGGAGCGGCTAGCGATACATTTATTCAACGAATTTATGACTCGGGGCGCTAGTCAATCGCCGACGATTTCGACGTAACGCTTAACGACTTGCTCCATTCCCAGCTCGATGCATTCAGCCACCAGCGCGTGACCGATCGAGACTTCTAAAATGCCGGGAATTTTCAGGAAGCGCGGCAGATTCTGCAAATTCAAATCGTGTCCCGCGTTCACGCCGAGGCCGGCCGTTTGCGCCTTTTCCGCGGCCCGACGAAAATTTTCAAGAACCTCGTCGTTGCCCGCGCTACCGAAAGTTTCGGCATAAGGCTCCGTGTAAAGCTCGACTCGGTCGGCGCCTACCTCTTTGGCGGCTTCAATCGCCGGGTAGTCGGCATCGACGAACAGGCTGGTGCGAATCCCGGCATCTTGCAGCTCGGCAATGATGCGCCGTAGAAATTTGGATTCTTTGCGGATGTCCCAACCATGATCCGACGTCAGTTGGCCCGGATCGTCGGGAACCAGCGTGCACTGCTGCGGACGCGTACGCTTGACGACCGCGAGAAATTCTTCGGTCGGATAACCTTCGACGTTCAACTCGCGTCCGTGTTCGGTACACAGCGTTTTAAGCTCGGCGACATCGGTATAACGCGCATGCCGCTGATCTGGGCGCGGATGCAACGTGATGCCGTGCGCACCGAGATCGAGGCAGCGACCGGCGAACGCCCGCACGTCCGGGAAATTGCGGCCGCGCGAATTGCGCAGCAGGGCGATCTTGTTGATGTTAACGGACAGCTTCGTCATGGCGTCATTGTTTCTCGTAAGCTTCGAGTTCGAGCGGCGATCGAGCGTATCCCATCATCTCCATTTCGACTAAGTAGCGCCGTATGAACGCCGTGCGACCGAGTCGGTCATGTTGGCCTACGTGTACCAGCTCGTGACGGAGCAGGGTCGGCTCGTCCTTATACTGTGGTTTTAGCATGATCGCATAACCGATAGCACGACCGTTTTCAGAATGGTTGCCCATCCCATAACGTTCTGCGTTGGCACGCAACTCCGGATCTTCCGGCATCGGGAATGTATCGAGCACGACAACCCGCACTTTCTCCGGATGGGCGACTCCCAGTTGACGCGCGCTGTCGACTTCAGCGGCGGAAAGTGGGCGTCCTTGCGGTAATAGTTGAGCCTCTATCTGGTTGTACCAGTTCAATGCCGGCGGTAGAAATCGATCAATCTTGGCGACGACAGCGGCCGGCGGTTGATCGAGTGCGCGTAGTTCTTCGGCCGACGGTTTATGTACGATCATACAACCCGCTGTATTGAGGCAAACGCCGATTGCCAGAGACGTCACGTAATAATATCGTCGCGTGCATGCTGATTTCATTTGTTCGATGCATCCAATCGTAGTACTACATTTTATCGGTCTATTGAGCGACCATCGAGATGGCGTAAGCGAGAAGTCATATCAAAAAGACGGCTCTATACAGTGAATTTAACGACGAGATCTAGGGGTTGGATATGGCGATCTACTCAGTAAGCGCGGCTACCGACAACCCACAACACGGCGACTTAGTTTTTGCATACGAAAGCGACTCCAGTGAAAATAGCCACGTTTTTAACGGTTATTCAAAAAAAGACTGGAAGCCGATTCAGTTCATGTGGCATCTGAAAAACAACCAGAAGCGTCAAAACCTAGTCATCAACGATTTCGTGTTAGTGATCGGCGCTGGCACAAATATCGCCATGAACAAAAGGGCCAAGAAGGTGTTGGCGCCGGTGTTAGGGGACGATGCAGAATATTTACCGATTAAGGTGGATGGAGAAGATTCAGAGCATTGGTATCTACTCAATATCCTTCATCGAGTGGAAAATGCGTTGTCAGAGGAGTTGAGCACCTACCGTATCCGTCGAGATGGCAGCAAAGGCGGATTGCGGCGAGCTGTATTTGTCGAGAAGAATATTCCAGACAACCGTATTTTCGTGTACCCCGATACGTACATTAACGTGAAAGTCAAAGGCGAGTTTCTGGAAGAGTTGGTAAACAAACATAAGCTCACTGGCTTACACTTCACGCCATGTGCAACTGCGGAAGCAGGCCCGCTACCAAAAACCGCCGCCGGTTAAGCAACAGCGCGACGGGGTGTTGCGAGTACCGACCAATAGTGAGATCAGTGGCAGCGACTTCATTAAACATTTGAAAATCGTTTGGTCCGGTAAGCATCGAGATCGGGCGCCGCGCAATACACCGATTCGATAAAAAAATTCCGCTCGTGCCACATGATCTCCATTTCAAAAACGCAAAAAGAATAACGCGCCGGATCTTCGGCCCACCCGGACGCGGTCTTTACCGACACCGACGTAAAAAGCTCGTTGTCGTTCCCCCACCACGCGAGAATTAAATAGGGAGCGACGCCGTCGTGCAGAATGGCGAAGGCCGGTGTCGACGCCCAGGAAATTTTCTTTTGCGCTTTTACGTCAGCCAGTCGCGGCAGGAACTCGTCGAACAATACCGGTCGCTGATGCGCGGAAATGGTGTAGAGCTTGATCTGGTCAGCGTCCGACCAGTCGGCGTGGCTTTCGATGCGGCGTGGGCGATACATGAGCTTAGGAGTCTAGCGGATCGCTAATCGTTCGACACGTGGTTAAGTGAGTTGCTTCCCGGTAAAGCGATAAGTTGCCGCCAAAGGGATGGCAAAGGCGATTGCGAACACAGAGTTCAGCACAGCATTTTGCCAGAACCCGGACCATAACGAAAAGGCGGTATCGGGAACGAACCAAGCCAGTAAGGACGCAGCAACCATGAACCAGCCTTCTTTAGAGCCCCGACGAAACGGTCCCAACAACACGATTAGCAGCGCCGCGCCCCAACCGAACAGCGTTGCGCCGAGAACGGCGTGCACCAGAGTGATGTAAGAGACAGCCGTTGTTTCAAAGCCGGTAATGCCTTGCGCTGACGAGAAGACAAGCAACCCGAATGACTGCAGCGTAAGAGTTGGCGCCAGCACCATGCCGATACCGAGAAGTAAAACGCCGACGGTAACGACGATCAGCCAGCGCCACCAGAAGACAAACGACGGTGAAGTGTTCATACGTTGAAGAACTAAGGAGACTTTATTATTTTCCGACGATGAAATAGTAACCAAAGACAATGAGCGCCAGAATAACCCCTAACACCAGCAAGCACCCACGTTTGGTTTCTGCTTGAGTGCTATCGAGCTTCCTTTGCAGGGAAGGTTGAGTCTTTAGATAGTCTTCGACTAGGTCTTTCGCTTCCTTGAGACCGATGTTCCGTTCTTCTCGGACATGCTTGATGGCTTCTATTTTGTTGCCCCGTTGTAAAGCGGATATCGCCGCCGCGGACAAAGAGGTATTTTCGGTCATTGAGGATTCCGTTGCGTTTAATGATCGTCTTTTGGTGAGTGACGACGGCGCTGGACTTCACAACAGCCGTTGCTTCAAGAAGGTCGTTCAGCATGTTGCGGCAAGTCATCGAGTATTTCATACCACTCGGCTTTCGAGCCTACGAAGATATGGGCGCTAGGCTTACTCACTATCGGTGTGTCGAGCGTACCAATGCGCAGCCGAATTATTTCGGGCAGCGATCGACGCTTGCTATAAAGCGGAGAGCTGCAGTTCCTGCAAAAAACCCGAAATACGCCCGGCGTCGATTCGTATTCCGCTAAAACATTCTCTCCACTAACGAGTTTAAAATCCTGCGCCTTGATCGGCGCGTTCGTTGCAAACGCGGAGCCGTTTGCTTTGCGACATTTTGCGCAATGACACATCACAATCGGACCCAATGCTGAGTGGACCTCGTAGGTTATGGCACCACATAGACAGCTACCGTTAAGCATGCGACCTCCGTCGATAGATTAGCATTCTGTTGATCGGCGCGAACGATCGCGTTAAGAGGACGCGCGCCGTTGTCTCGCGGTGTTCGCCACGAATACTTGCTAGCCGTGATGTTTTGCGAGCATGGCGGCTATAAACGATGACCACGCTGGATCGGGTTCCCAAACTGACTTCATTAACGCAAACGCTTCCGCGTGCGCGGATTTTTGTTTTATAGCGCGATACAGTCCGAAAAAAGCCGTGACCCGCTTATTCGCTGCACAGTGTACCAACGTCTTTTTTTCTTGAAATTTTTCTATGGCGGCGAAAAATGCTAACAGATCTACTTCAGCCGGCGCTGCGAATTGCACGGGTATATGGACGTACTCCATACCGAGGGAACGAACTACACCAATTTCGTCGTGCAGTGAGTACCGAGGATCATTGTGTAACGCGAGGTTGATAACGACCTCGAATCCTTCGCGCGCCGCAGCGGCCAGCTGGGCTTCAGACGGCTGGCCGGAAGTAGACAGCTTGCTGTCTACCGGTCGGTAGTTATAAATGTCGACCACTTTTTCCATCGAGTCAGGCATGGGTCTTTGAGTGTAACAACTCAATAAGCGCCGATAATTCGGGCATCATTTCGTATTGCGCCCCGGCGACGATGGTCGCATCCCACGATGCTTTCGAACCGACGTATAAGTGTGCGCCAATTTCGAGCTGATCGCCGTTATCCAGCAACCCGGCTGGCACCCAAAAGTAGGGGGTGTTTCTCAGCGGATTGGGCGTAGGTGAACCGCATTGGGAACAGAAGTCTGAACGGAACCCGCTGGCTTTAACGTACGACGAAATATACGTTTCACCGGCAAGCCAACGAAAATTTTCAGCGGCAATAATGAGTGCCGTGTTTGAAGCGGAGCCGCCTTGCTTGCGACAAAGCGAACAATGACATTGATAGAGTCGCGGAAGAGCGCCGACAATTTCAAACTCGATTTCCCCGCAAAGGCATTTACCGCGCATAGATGATTCCGAAATATCTAACGTTGAGCTAGTGTCCTGTTCCGTATAATTTGCCAAAGAATGTTTTCGGCATATAGCCTTGAGTTTCCCTCTCCCCTTGCGGGAGAGGGAACAAGGGAGAGGGGAGAGCATATGAACTTAGTACGATTGCCTCTCCACCACCGGCCCATTCTTATTGTCGTGGAATACCCATATCGATAAGTGCAGGCAACTCTGCCATGTCGCTGAATACCTGATGTGCTCCGGCGCTGAGAAGCCGCGCCGCCGGGGTAAGTGCCGAATATCCATACACCGTCATGCCGGCGGCAATACCGGCTGACACGCCTGTCGGCGTATCTTCAATGACGACGCAAGCCGATGGCTTTACGTTGTATTTACCGGCGGCATAGAGAAATACATCGGGTGCTGGTTTGCCTCTCGCCACCTCAGTGACACTAAAAAGTTTTCCGTCGAAGCGAGGCAACAGCTTTGTAATACCGAGCGTTGTGCGCATTTTCTCGTGGTCGCCGCTGGAGGCGACACAGCAAGGAAGCTTGATGGTGTTTAACGCGGCTTCGATGCCCGCTACCGGCATTAGCAGCGTCGCCAGCGCTTCGCTCGTTCTACGGCGATAGTTTTCGACGAAGTCAGCCGGCGGAGTGTTCCCCAAGAGCTCGGTAATGAGCTCAAGGCATTGATTCATAGAACGCCCGACAAAACGTTCAAACATATCGTCTAGCGTTACCGGGATGCCGAGCTCATTGAGCATGTGCGCAAAAACTTGGTTGGTAATGCGTTCGCTATCGACTAGTACACCGTCGCAGTCGAAGATGACCAACGCAAATTTACGGATGTCGTGCGTGTTCTTTTCTTGCATAACGAAAAGCAGCGGTTATGTTCAAATTTTCCTAAATTCACCTGTTAGATGTCCGCTCGATCGAAGAGTTGGGCCTCGATGGACTTTGCCAAGGTCGCGAGCTTGACTCGGGAGTTAGCGGTACTGCGCCTAGATCGAGCGCCTTGTTAGCTGTTGTTACTGTAACCTGACCGTTATGAGCCGATAACCAACATCGAGCGCGTCGACATTGAGCAGATGTCGATGCTTGCGTTCCCATCCACCCGAGGCAAGATCTTTGCTCAATTCGTCGATGCGCGTTTCGACGTCCGGGATACGAGAGAACGACGACATGCCGGAGCGGATCCCCCTATCAAGATAAGCCTGTGGCCGACACCAATATGCGCCCAAGAAACCATCGACACAGTCTGCTGGGATCGGGACCGGCTGAACGGTGATACGACCCAGCTGGCGTTCGATCTCAGCGACGGTTGGGAAAATAGCTCGATCAAATGAAAGAAGTTCAGGGAAATAGTCCTGTACGAGCCAGAAGCCATTCGATTCTGGATCCCAAGTAAAAATAACAATTTGTTTGCGGGCGGTGCGGGCACACTCCGTCAGTCCTTTTTTCTTGTCTTGCCAATGATGCAGAGTGAGAACGGCCATCGTCGAATCGAATGCGCTGTCAACGAACGGCAGGGCTTCCGCCTTCGCCTGTACAATATTCGAACATTGTCGACGTTGCGAAATCATTTGTGCCGATGGCTCTACCGCAACCACGGGCAAATCGGTGGGCTCGTAAGCGCCGACACCGGCACCTACGTTTAGTACCGCAGATGCACCGTCCAATTGTTGCCGAATGTGCGCAAAGATTCTCGGCTCTTGCTGGCGACGGCTGGTGTATCCGCGACCGATCTGATCGTAAAGCTCCTTCATAAATCTTCCCGCGACGCAGCGTTAGGCGCATTGCGCCGCATAAACCTCAATCTCCAATAAGAATTCAGGGCGTACGAGCTCGGGAATAATCAGCAACATGGATGCAGGACGAGCATCGCCGAGAAAACGAGAGCGGACTTTTACGTAAGCCGGAATATCCGAGGCGTGGAGCAAGTAGTGAGTCACTTTAACGAGATCTTTGACTGTCATGCTCGCTCGTTCGAGCAGGGTAATAATGTGCGTCCACGCCAGCTCGGCTTGACCGGTAATGTCGTTAGGCAAGGTTCCAGCTAACGCGAGGCCCGGTGTTCCCGCCGTGAAAAGCCATCGTGCGTTAGGTGGTACTTCGACCGCGTCGCTATACGAACCAATTTGTCGCGCAACGCCGATATCGTGGAGCTTGTTCGTCATCTAGTCTCCCTTGAGCGCCATGGTGGCCGTTCATATTGGGAGACTAACTTAATCGACGTCGCTTGTGCCGCGTCCAAAAAAATATTGGACGATGACGCCTAGCCGGCGAGAGCCGAGCACGCGACGTTAAGATTCGCAGTCTTTCGGCAGTGGCGCGGCATCGGTCAATGTCGACGCAAAAAGCGAGGTCAAGGCCGTTTGCTCAAATCCAGACGCAACCGATCCTTTAAACGCAACACCGCCATAGCCGGTCGGCCGCATATGCGCGCGAATCCACACGACTGTATCCGGTTGAATCGGCACCGGCCCGCCGGCGCGCGCGAACGGTTGATCGTTGACGTGGCTGCGCAGCATTATTTTTCGATACAACAAACGGCCGTCTTCGCTGACCACTTCCCACCAGTCGGCGTACTGTTGGCAGCCGGTATCGGCGCTTTTGATAGTGACGGTGAATTGATACGCGCCGGCAGTGCCGTCGGCCTCGACGGAGACGATGTCGGCGCGACCGTGTAATGGTTTGGCGGCGGTGGTGAGCGAGCGATAGGCGTTGTTGTCCGTGGCAGGTGCGCCGGCGACCGTGCCCTCGGGTTTTGCGGCAGTGGGTGCCGAGGGGGCGGGCGCGGCCGCTGGTTCCGTCGCCGTTTCCGGCGGTGCAGTTTCCGCTCTTCGGGTAGCGGGTGCGGCCGCATTTTGCGATGTGTCGGTGGATTTTTTTGCGAGCTCTAACGATTGTTCTGGTATCGGTGCGTCAGCGGCGCGCTCCTCTTCGTGTTGTGATTCGGACGGGGCTACGGTCGACGAATCCGGCGTTGCTTGCTGCAAACGAGCTTGTTCGCGCATCGCTATCTTCGCGCTGGGTGCCGGCGGCATGACGTCGTCGTTCTTCATGAAGGTAATGAGCGTCACGCTCAGCACGATGACGGCGGCGGTGGCGAATGGGGCGCGCCAGTGGGACAGCAACGAGCGTGGTTTCCCATCGACCGCTGCGTGGGCCTCGGCTTTGATCCGCGCGTCTAGTCGCGCGGGTGGCATCTCATCGGCACCGACCTCATAGAGTTGCGACAAATCGTCGGCGTCGGGCAAATCGATTTCCATGTCTTGGTCCTTGTTTTTGTTCATGCTGATTCGGCCTCCGTTCCAGAAACATGACCCGCCTGCCGCATTCCTTCGCGCAGCTTGGCGACCGCATACCGTAAACGGCTCTTGGCGGTTTCGGCGTTGACGCCGGTGGCGTCGGCAATTTCTTCCAGCGACAGGCCGCCTTCCTCGCGCAACAAAAATGCCTCGCGTTGCGCCTCGGGCAATTGCGCGATCAGTACTAACAACCGTCGCGCTTGCCGGCGCGTGTCGAGCTCGCCCTCCGGGGCGCGGCCGGCGGGGCTATCGGCAGGACTGTCGTCCGGATCGTCTTCATAGGAGATCGGCATGCCGGCGGCCTGTTGCCGGTAGTAATCGATCAGACGATTGTGCGCCAGCCGATATAGATAGGTTGTGAATTTTGCTCGCACTTCGTAGCGTGCACGTGCTTTGATGAGGTTGGTCCATACGTCTTGGAACAACTCCTCGGCGACCGCGGCAATGCGACATTGGCGCAGCAGATAGCGGTAGAGTGGCGCCTTGTGGCGGTCGTACAGCGTGTCGAAGGCGCGCGCGTCGCCGTCGCGATAGGCGAGCATCAACTGTTCATCGGCGGGCGCATCCATGGCTATAAACGCTACGGCTCGCTGTTTGGGGTTTTTGTTAGGCGAACGGGGCTTAAACTACGCGGGGAACGCGCCAGCGGCAAGCCTCCCTTGCGCTGATGAGGGTTTGGCTGCCGGCATACAATAAATGAGGTAGCGCGTTGGAGCAGTGCGTGGCAGCGTGCGGGTGACAAAGGAATCGTATAACAGAGGATGACACGATGAATTCAAGGAAGGTAAAGACGGCGGCCGATGCGCGCCGAATCGTCGAAGAATATGATCTAAGCCACGTGCGCACCGGGGTGTTCGATATCGACGGTATCTTGCGTGGCAAGTACATGGCGCGCGAAAAATTCCTGTCGGCGCTCGAAGGCGACGGCTTTGGTTTTTGCGACGTGGTCCTTGGCTGGGACAGTAACGATCAGCTTTACGACAATACCCGCTTTACCGGCTGGCACACCGCCTATCCTGACGCGCTGGTGCGCATTATTCCGGACAGTTGCCGCGATCTCGCGTTCGAAGATCATATGCTGTTGTTCCTCGGCGAATTTGCCGGGCGTGCCGAGGCGATTTGTCCGCGCGGGTTGCTGCGGCGTGTACTGGAGCGTGCGGCCAAGATGGATTTCAAAGTATTGGCCGCCGCCGAGTTCGAATTTTTTCTGTTCAACGAAACGCCCGATTCGATTCGGCAAAAGCACTACCAAAATTTAGCCAGCATCACCCCCGGCTATTTCGGGTATTCGATGCTGCGCAGCAGTGTGCATGTCGAGTTCTACCGCGACCTAATCGAGCTGTCGAAGCGCATGGATTTTCCGATCGAGGGCTTGCATACCGAGACCGGGCCGGGCGTGCTCGAAGCGGCGATCTATGTCGACGAGGCGTTGGCCGCCGCCGACAAAGCGGCGCTGTTCAAGACCTACACGAAAATACTGGCACAGCGTCGCGGCTGGATGGCGACGTTCATGGCCAAGTGGTCGCCCAAGTGGCCGGGGCAGAGCGGTCATCTGCATGTGTCATTGAAACGCAAAGACGGTGGTGGCAGCGTATTTCACGATCCGAAAAAACCGCACTACATGAGCGACACGATGCGTTGGTTCGTCGGCGGCCAACAAGCATTGATGCCGGAGTTGCTGGCAATGATTGCCTGCACCGTGAATAGCTACACCCGCTTGATTCCCGGGTTTTGGGCGCCGACCCAAGCGAGCTGGGGCGTCGAGAACCGCACCTGTGCATTGCGTGTGATTCCGGGCACGGCCAAGTCGCAGCGCGTCGAGTATCGGATCGCCGCCGCCGATATCAATCCATACATCGCCCTCGCCGCCGCCATCGGCTCCGGGCTTTGGGGCATCGAGCATCGTATCGAGCCGACCGCGCCGATCGAAGGCAGCGCCTATGAGCACGAGCTGCCGGCGGAATTGCAATTGCCGGCGACGTTGTTCGAAGCGGCGCAGCGATTGAAGACGTCGACGGCGGCGCGCGAATTGTTCGGCGCGCCGTTCGTCGAGCACTACGCGGCAACGCGCGAATGGGAAGAGCGCGAGGCGCGCAAGGCGGTTAGCGATTGGCAGTTGCAGCGATACTTCGAGATTATTTAATGCAAAGGCTCGCCAGCAATTCAAACGAGCGCTCCCCTCTCCCCTTGCGGGAGAGGGGGAGTGATTTGCAGTAATGCATAATTTCCCCCCTCTCCCGCAAGGGGAGAGGGGGACGCGAAGTTTTACATCGAGGTGGTGTCATGAATCGGTGCGTTCACGATGACTGAATCAACGCTACAAACCATTAGCCCGATCGATGGCGAAGTTTATGTCGAACGTCCGCTAGCATCGGCGCCAGCGATCGAGGCAGCGCTCGCCCGTGCAACGACGGCACAAGCGGCATGGAAGAAAGTCCCGATCGAGCGCCGCCAAGAAATTTTAACGCGCGCAATCGATGCCTTCGTCGCCCGCACCAGCGAGATCGCGCTCGAGTTGACCTGGCAAATGGGCCGGCCGATCGATCAGACGCCAGGCGAGGTGCGCGGCTTCGCCGAGCGCGCGCGTTATATGCTCAAAGTAGCGCCGCAGGCGTTAGCGCCGATTCGGCCCGAGGCCAAGAACGGTTTCAATCGCTTCATCCAACGCGAGCCGGTCGGTGTGGTCGCCGTTATCGCGCCGTGGAATTATCCGTACCTCACTTCAGTCAACGCGGTTGTGCCGGCATTGATGGCCGGCAATGCCGTTATCTTGAAGCACTCGCAGCAGACGCCGCTGTGCGCCGAGCGTTATGCGCAGGCGTTCGCCGACGCCGGGTTGCCGGAAGGCGTATTTCAATTTCTACATCTGCGCCACGCCGACACCGATAAGCTGATTACCGACGCCCGCATCGGCTTCGTCGCTTTCACCGGCTCGGTACCGGCTGGCCACGCGGTTAAGCGCGCACTGATCGGGCGTTTTATCGGTCTGGGCTTGGAGCTCGGCGGCAAAGACCCAGCCTATGTGCGTGCCGACGCCAATCTCGCGCATGCCATCGAGAATCTGGTCGACGGCAGTTTCTTCAACACCGGCCAATCGTGTTGCGCCATCGAACGTATCTATGTCGACACGTCGATCTACGGCCGCTTTGTGACCGATTTTGTCGAGCTGACCAACGCCTATCGCTTAGGCAATCCGCTGACCCCGGATGTCAATCTCGGACCGATGGTACGCGCGTCGGCGGCGGAGTTCGTGCGCGGGCAAATCGATGCAGCGGTCGCGCAGGGCGCGCGCGCCGTGGTCGATCACACGCGCTTTCCGGCAGACCGGCCGGGCACGGCATATATGGCACCGCAAGTGCTGATCGATGTCGATCATCGAATGCGGGCGATGACCGAAGAGAGCTTCGGGCCGGTGGTCGGTATTATGAAAGTGAAATCCGATGCCGAAGCGGTCGGCTTGATGAACGACAGCCGCTACGGTCTGACGGCGTCGATTTGGACCGGCGATGAGAAAGCGGCGCTGGAATTGGGTGAGCAGTTGGCAACCGGTACGGTGTTCATGAATCGCTGCGATTATCTCGATCCGGCGTTGGCGTGGACCGGTGTTAAAGATTCGGGCTTCGGTTGTACGTTGTCGGTGCTAGGCTACGAATCGTTGACGCGGCCGAAGTCGTTTCATTTTCGTACGGCGTTGTAGTTTTAAGACCCCCACCCTAACCCTCCCCCTGCTGCGCAGGGGAGGGGACTCAGTAGGTGTGGCACGTTGATTCCCTCCCCTGCGCAGCGGGGGAGGGTTAGGGTGGGGGTAATAAAAGGAAATGCAAGCATGATCCAACCGCTTACCGGCAAATGGAACTACCCAACCACCGTCTGGGCCGGCCCGAATCGTATTAAAGAACTGCCCGACGCCTGTCGCGTGCTCAACATCCAGCGGCCGCTGCTTGTCACCGATCGCGGCCTCAAAGACACGCCGATGATTTTCGCGGCGCTCAATATCAATGCGCAGGCGCAGCTGCCGACGGCATTGTTCGCCGACGTCAAAGGCAATCCGATATCGGCCAACGTCACCGCCGGTTTGGACGCCTATCGCGCCCATCGCGCCGACGGCGTCATCGCTATGGGCGGCGGCAGCGCGCTCGACGTCGGTAAATCGGTGGCGTTTATGTCGGGTCAGACTCGGCCGATCTGGGATTTCGAAGATATCGGCGATTGGTGGACCCGTGCCGATCCCACCGGCATCGCGCCGGTGGTGGCGGTGCCGACCACTGCCGGTACCGGTTCCGAGGTCGGCCGCGCGGCGGTGATCGTCAACGAAGCGACGCACGAAAAGAAAATTATTTTCCATCCGAAGATGCTGCCGGCGATCGTCATCTCCGACCCGACGCTCACCTTCGGTTTGCCGCCGGCGGTAACCGCCGCCACCGGCTTCGATGCGTTCGTGCATTGCTTCGAAGCCTACTGCGCGCCCGGCTTTCATCCACTGGCCGATGGCATCGCCGTCGAAGGCATGCGCTTGATCGCCACCTACCTGCCGCGCGCGTATCGCAAGGGCGACGACATGGAAGCGCGCGCCTACATGTTGGCCGCCGCCAGCATGGGGGCGGCGGCGTTTCAAAAAGGTCTGGGTGCCGTGCATGCATTAGCGCATTCGGTCGGTGCGCTGTACGACACACATCACGGTTTGACCAACGCCGTGTTGCTGCCGTATGTGATGCTGCACAACCGCAGCGCGATCAGCGCGCACATGACGATACTCGGACGCGTGCTCGGGTTGGCCGATGCTTCTTTCAACGGCATGCTGACCTGGGTCTTGGAATTCCGGCGCACGCTCGGTATCCCGGCAACGTTGGCGGTGTTGAAGGTACCGCTGGAGCGGGCCGAAGAAATCGGTCGCATGGCCGAACGCGATCCATCGGTCGCCGGCAATCCGATCGCGGTCGACGCTGTCGCGTTGGCGAGGATTTTCTCCAAGGCGGTGGCCGGAAAGCTCGAATGACCGCGACGTTGAAGATACTCGTAGTCGACGGCAATACGCGCGAGACCGACGAAAAGCATGTGACATTTGGCGGCGTCGCCACCGGCCAACATTACGTCAATGTCCTGCGCTCGCTGCGCGCCGACATCGACTGCACGATCGTGCATCCGGCGCGCGCCGGCGGCGTGGTCCTGCCGGCGGGTGTCGGTCTTGATGCGTTCGCTGGCGCCGTTTGGAGCGGCTCGGCGCTGAATGTATATAAAGATGAACCGGCGGTGCGGGCGCAGATCGATTTAGCGCGGGCGATTTTCAGCGCTGCTGTGCCGCAGTTTGGCAGTTGCTGGGGCCTGCAGGTCGCGGTAGTGGCGGCCGGCGGTGACGTGCGCGCCAATCCTCGTGGGCGCGAGCTGGGTATCGTTCGGCACATCGTCCCCACCAGCGCCGGCGCCACGCATGCGATGTTCGTCGGCAAGCGCAGCCCGTTCGAGGCCATCGGCGTGCACCTGGACGAAGTCACGGCATTGCCGACGAATGCTGTTGTGTTGGCCAGCAATAGCATCAGCACGGTGCAGGCAGCGGAGATTCATTTCGGTGCCGGTGTTTGTTGGGGCGTGCAATACCACCCCGAGTACGACCTCAACGAGATTGCCACCGTTATCCAGCGTCACGGTGCGCGCTTAATCGAGGAGCGATTTTTCGCCGATATGGCGATGCTGAACCGCTTCGTCGGTGATCTGCGTGCGTTGCATACCGATCCGAGTCGTACCGATTTGGCCTGGCTTTACGGCATCGGCGATGACGTGCTGCAGCCGCAGCGGCGGCGGTTGGAGCTGCGACGTTGGCTCGATTGCCAGGTGCTACGGTCCAGCTAAGGTCAGTCGCCAAAACCCGTTTCCCAGATTACGGCGCGCTTCGCGTCTTCATCCGCGCTACAAACGGGGTCAGCCCTGCGGTTCATTTTTTTAAACCTCATATATAAGGAATAACGTTTCTCAGTGTCGGTTTTCCGACACGGCGTGTTTGCGCGGCGCGGTTGTTGCAGCTCTCAGAACCAACTCCACGGGCTGAAGCGGGACGTGCTTGGGCATGACAAGAGATACGAAGAAATCCGCGCAAGTCCTTGAGCTGCGACGTCCACCGTCCGATGAGGAAATAAAAAGCCTCATCTCGTTGGCGGCCGATTGGTACTGGGAGCAGGACGAGCGTTACGTTTTCACCCGCTTCATCGGCAAGGTGTTCGACCGCTCCGGCCTCGATCCGCAGCGGCTCATCGGCACAATGCGGTGGCACGGCGGTGCCGTGCCGCTCGGCGATGGCGGCCGTTGGGACACACACCGGGCGCTACTCGAAGCGCATAAGCCGTTCACCCATTTTATTTATCAGCGCGTCAGCGACCAGGGCGAGCCGCAATATTTGAGCGTCAGCGGCCAGCCGGTGTTCGACGTGCAAGGCAAGTTCAAAGGTTATCGCGGCATCAGCAGCGACGTTACCGAGCGTATCGAGATCGAGCGGCGGTTGGCGATCGAAAACGCCATCGCCCGCATCTTGATCGAATCGAGCGGTATTGCCGACGCGGCGCCGAAAATTATTCGCGAGATCTGCGAGCCGATGGGTTGGACCTGCGGCGCGCGCTGGGACGTCGATGTGAACGGCCGCCGGTTGCATTGCGCCGAAACGTATAGCCGTGCCTCGGCATCGGCAGCAGTCGAAGCTTTCCTCGCGTCGATGAAGAGCGACGTGTGGATCGCGATGCCGCCGGCGGCGCCGAACCAAGCCGACATCGCCCAGGCGCAAACGGTATGGGTGCGCGATCTGGCGCAGGCCGCGGCGTTTCCCTGTGCGCCGGCGGCGCTCGCCGCCGGGTTATGCAGCGCGTTTACGTTCCCGATCGCCGCCGGCGGTGAAAAGCTCGGCGTATTCGTGTTCTTCGCCGGCGAGATTCATCGGCCCGATGCGAGATTGGTTAACGGCGTGCTGTATCTCGGCGGGCAAATCGGTCATTTCTGGCAGCGTACTTTGGCCGAGGATGCGTTGCGCGAGATTGGTCAGCGCTTCCAGCATATGACCGAAGTATCGCCCGATTGGCATTGGGAGCACGACGAGTACTATCGATTCAACCACATCAGCGGCAACGATATCGGCAAAACCGGGCTGCAGCTGAACGATCCGATTGGTAAGACTTATTGGGAGTTGCCATTTCTCAACGTCAAAGAAGAGCAATGGTCGCAATTGAAGGCAACGCTCGATGCGCGTCGAGCGTTTTTCGATATGGTGCTGATGTGCCGCGGCAACGACGGCGGACTATGTTACGTCAGTTTGAGCGGACAACCGTTCTTCGATGGCACCGGCAAGTGCAAAGGCTATCGCGGTGTTGGCAAGGACGTTACCGAACGTGAGCGCGATATTAAAATTCGCCGCTTGGTCGATTCGAATGTCATCGGTTGTTTGTTCACCGAAGACCTCAGTGGCGTCATCACCGATGCCAACGACGCGTTTTTACAGATCGTCGGTTATACCCGCGAAGATTTGAACGCCGGTAAGGTCAACTGGGTCAAGATGACGCCGCCCGAATATCACGCCGCCATGAATCGCGCGACCCTGGACTTGCAGACCAAGGGCCAGACGCATATCTACGAGAAGGAATACATCCGCAAAGACGGCAAGCGCATTCCGGTACTGATCGGCAGTACCCAATTCGGCGGATCGATGGACAAGGGCGCGTCGTTCATCCTCGATTTGTCGGAACGGGTGAAGGCCGAAGAAAAAGTGTTGCGCGAGAGCGAAGCGCGCTTTCGTAGCCTGACCGAGCTATCGTCGGACTGGTATTGGGAACAGGACGATAATTTCCGCTTCGTGTTCTTGTCCGACGGACTCGGTCAAAAGACCGGCCTGATCGGCTCTTACGTCGGTAAAACCTTCTGGAATTTCCCGACGCTCAACTTAACGCAGGAAGATTGGGTGCGGCATCGCACCAAGCTGGCCAAGCACGAGCCGTTTTACGATTTCGAAATGCGTTTCCCCGAAAACATATCGCCACGGTAGCGCGCAAAATTTTGGCGGCGCTTATCCGGCCGATCATTGTGCTCGGTCAGGAGTGCCGGGTGAGCGCCAGCATCGGTATCTGCCTGTATCCGCAGGATGCGCAGGACGAACAGGTATTGATGAAGAACGCCGATATCGCCATGTATCGCGCCAAGGAGGAGGGCAAAAACAACTACAAGTTTTATTCCGAGCAACTGAACGTACATACGCTCGAACGCTTAGCGCTCGAGACCAGCATGCGCCGCGCACTCGAGCGTAACGAATTCTTCCTGCATTATCAGGCGAAGCTTAATCTCAAAACCAACCAGATCACCGGCGTCGAGGCGTTGTTACGCTGGCAGCATCCGGAGCTCGGTATGATTTCGCCGGCGCAGTTCATTCTGCTGGCAGAAGAGACCGGACTCATCGTGCCGATCGGTAAATGGGTATTGCGCACGGCGTGCGAGCAGAGCGTCATCTGGCAGCAGCAAGGATTGCCGCCGTTGTGTATGGCGGTCAATCTGTCGTCGCGCCAGTTTGTCGATGACGAATTGCTCAAAGACATCGCTAACTCGCTCGCCGAAACCCATCTCAAACCCGAGTTGTTGGAGCTCGAAATCACCGAAAGCATGGTGATGCAAAACACCGAGCACGCGATCATGCTGCTCGGCGCCATCAAGCAGATGGGCGTACGCCTCGCGATCGACGATTTCGGCACCGGCTATTCGTCGCTGGCACAGATAAAACGTTTTCCGATCGACACCCTCAAGGTCGATCGCTCGTTCATTCGCGAGATTCCCCTGCATCCGGAAGACAACGCCATCACCGAAGCGATCATTGCCATGGGTAAAACCTTGAGCTTGACCGTGGTCGCCGAAGGTGTTGAGACACCGGAGCAGCAGAAATTTCTACGCGACCATGCGTGCGATGAGATGCAGGGCTTTTACTTCAGCAAACCGGTGTCGGAGATACAGTTTGCCGAGCTGGTACACCAGCATGTGCGCGCGCACGGTGACAACGACAATCGTGGCGATGTGACTGAGGGCGGCGTCGATTTTTTAAAATAGAGCAGGCGGTTGTCGGCAGTATTAGTCGGATGTATCGATCGATCGCATTTTTTTTGCCAACCCTTCCGGAAAAATAGTTTCCACGCTGTGCTCCATGTCGGTCACGGTCCACCAGCGGGTATTCAGAATGCCTTCTTGCCGGTGCGCATCGGCGACCACCGGCGTCTGTTCCCACTGCGGCAGACGAACCAGGAAATATTTTTCCTGTTGGCGCACCGGCGTATCTCTAAACATAAATTCAGCCGTTCTTTCCCACAGTGGCTCGAGCGAGATATGCGCTACCCCGAGCTCCTCGTGCGCCTCACGGACCGCTGCCTGCTCGAAAGTTTCGCCGTCCTCCAAGCCGCCGCCCGGCGTTACCCAGAATCGTTCGGTAGTAGATCGCTCGTATTGAAACAACAGCGTCCGTCCGTGCGGATCGACGATCACGAGTCGGGCGGCTTTGCGTTGAGCGAGTTCCATGGGTCGCCGAATTCTATGCTAGTTAGCCTGGTATTGTCTTAGAGGCGGTAACAAAATGAACGTTGGCACGTTAACTCCCTCCCCCTCAGGGGAAGGTTGGGGTGGGGGTGGGTTTGCGGCACAGCTTCGAAACCCACCCCCACCCTGTCCCTCCCCCTGAAGGGGAGGGGACGGCTACGTTGAAGCTATTTCATTTTGTTACGGTCTCTTAGAAAAAGATAAATCTATCGCCGAAGGTTTTTTTATGAACGCCAGATGCAATCAATGCGTATGCAAAAAGGCAACGCGGAACGTAGCTTGCGTTCCGCGCGCCTGCCTACCGTGGCAACGGTTACTTGATTGCCGCGGCGGCGGCAATGATGGCGGCCGCCACTTCCTGCGGCTGGGAGATGAACACGACGTGGCTCGCCTTGACCGTCGACGTCGTCGCGCCGATTTTCTTCGCCATCGCCTGTTGCAACGACGGCGCGATCATCCGGTCGTCACTGGCAACGACATACCAGCTCGGCTTGTGTTCCCATGCCGCGCTGGCGACTTTCTCGTCGAACGACTTGCCGAGAATCGGCCCCTGGGTCGCGGCCATGATCTTGGTTTTTGCCGCCGGCAGATCCTGCGCGAAGGACTTCGTGACGACCTCGGCCGGCAGGGTCACGTAACCGCCGGCATCGGCGATCAGCGATGACGCCCATGGCGCCGGCGGAAGATCTTTCGTCAGATCTGTCACCGACTGACCCGCGGACGGCGCGAACGCGGCGACGTACACGAGCGACTTTACCTTGTCGTTGGCGCCGGCTTCGGTGATAACGACGCCACCCCATGAATGACCGACCAGCACCACCGGACCTTTCTGCGCATCGATCGCGCGCTTCGTGGCGTCGACATCGTTAGCGAGCGAACTCAGCGGGTTTTGCACGGCGACGACGTTCAAACCCTTAGCTTGCAACAACGGTATGACCTTATCCCAGCCGGAGGCATCGGCAAAGGCGCCGTGAACGATGACAACGGATTTCATGGGTTGATCTCCTTTGGATAGGGGTGCTGCCGCTTGCGCGGCCTCGGCGGATGCACTGGCCGACAGCGCGGTAACGAAAGCTGCGGAAACGGCGATTAAACGACGCGAATGGAATTTCATGACATGGACTCCTATTGAGTTAAAGGGGACACCGGTTACGAAAGACGATCAAACCAACGTCAATAACACCTGAATATTGCCGCGTGTGGCGTTGGAGTACGGGCAAACGTTGTGCGCCTTGTCGACGAGCGCTTGCGCCACCGCGCGATCCACGCCTGGCAAGGCGATCTGCAACTCGACCTCGAGGCCGAAGCCGCCGGGTACGGCGCCGATACCGACCGTGCCGGTGATCGCGGCGTCGCCGGCAACGGCGACTTTTTCTTGGCTGGCGACGAACTTGATCGCGCTCAAGAAGCACGCCGAGTAACCGGCGGCGAACAACTGCTCCGGATTGGTCGCGGCACCGCCGCCCCCGCCCAGCGCTTTGGGCGTGGCGAGCTTTACGTCGAGATGGCCGTCGCTGGAAATGGCACGGCCGTCGCGGCCGCTGGTGGCGGTGACCGTTGCTTGATAGAGCACTTTTTCGATTTTCATGATGACGTTCCTCGGTAGTTGCAGTTATTAACGATTAAACAATTATATTTTGTACAATTTAATTACCTAAAAAAAAGCCATTCGATCTGCTGCTTTATTTTGCAATGCTTTTCACCAGAATGGCGCGCATTTCCTGTAAGCGACGCGTCAGCAGCTTAACTTCCTTCGGCGAGCACTGGACCGTGCACGCGAGTTTGTCGGCCACTTCGTTCGCCTTAGTTTTCAGCTCCCGCCCCTTGGGCGTAAGGCTCACCAACACCCGCCGCTCATCCTCTTCCGCACGCCGCCGGCGGACCAACCCGAGCAACTCCAAGCGCTTCAGCAACGGCGTCAACGTGCCCGAGTCGAGATAAACCTTGTCGCCCAACTCCGACACTGTCACACCATCGCGCTCCCACAGCGCCATCAATACCACATACTGCGAATAGGTCACACCGAGCTTCTTGAGCAACGGCTGGTACACCTTGCTCATCGTCAGCGACGTGGAATAAAGCGCGAAGCACATCTGGTTGTCCAACAGCAACGCGTCGGTTGCAGGGGCGTGGGCGGCTTTGGACGATTTCATGGTGACGAATATAACGAAGTACAATTAAATTGTAAACAATTTAATTTGCCGGCCTTACGTTTGATCTGCAACGCGATTACGTATTTAGTTATCCTACATCCTCCAGTTCCCGTTTTCGTCGTGCCTGGTAATTGCCATGATAAAAAGACTTACAAGTGTTTTGGTGGTGATATGCGTCTGCGCGACTGCGCACGCGTCTACTGTTGAAAAAAATCCAGTATCGCTATTAGCCTGGGAAATTGGATTCGAACGGTTTGGAGACGTACTGCTTCGCTACGTGAAATTTGACGCATTCTCCGAATATCCCTGCCTTCGCTTTGAAACATTGACGGATAGTCACAAGCTTATTGACCGCATGGAGGTGTGCAAATTGCCGCTGAGCAATGAAACGGTCGACGTGAGAAAACTTAATTCGGTTATGTTCGAACACTTCAAGGCGACCGAGAATACGTTTCACTTTAGCGCTAACCTCGACTTCTCGACGCCGGGCCATGGAGCGCCGAACAACTACTACCATTGCAAAGTCGATGTCTCCTCGAAAGGCAAGCTCGCCGGCCCGGTATGTAAGCAAATCGATCGGCAGACCTACAAACAGGAGGAGCAGGACGAAAAGAAGGACCAAAAGAACAAGGATCAGCAGTGAGGACGGGAAATTCGGGTGCGGAAATTGGGGTCACCCACTGGCCAAGAAGATAAGCCGGCCTCTGTTTTGGCCGGCTTATCTAGATCAATTTGCTTACGCCTTTGGCTCAAGCACTAATCAATGCCAGTCGGCGGTTACCGTACCGGAACAGAGCCAGGAGCTGTCGGTAAGCATCCAACCGCCGGCTACCGTTTGCGAAGCTCCCCAGGGAACGAAACCTAAGCGTCCGTAAAATTGTTGATACGATCCTGTGAGCGGATAAGTATGAACATCGGACGGTATTAGACCATCCGTATAAATGGAGATCTCGCCGAACAGGGCGGATTGCCCCGGAACTAGCCATTGTTCGAACGTGTAATTACCACTGTCATCGCCCCACAGTTGCATCGTCGAACAATCGCCGACACTTTCTCCCTTTCCTGAACTAAGGGTTCCGGCGGTGTCGTCAGGTGTAGTCGCCGTCTCGTTTAAGCCTAGCGTTTTAAAAACTTGTTCTGTACTGAGGTGGACTCTGTTTTCTTCTCTAAGTTTCTTAAGATCCTCTGCTTGTTGGGGCGTAAGCTTTATGCCCTGCATCGTTGCCGGACTCTTTGTAGGGCGTGCGACGTCTTTCGCTTGAGATTCCTCCGCAGCGGTTGCGGTTATCGAAAAGAAAAGTAACGCGCTGCAACCGGTCGATAGCAATGTTTCCTTTGTGATTTGCATTGGATAAGACTCCTTTGGATTTGCCAACCATACGTAACACCATGATCGTTACTTCATTCCTCAACGACATGGTTCATCGGTAGGTATCCACTGCATGCAGATCGGTTCAAGCGCAACCTAGGGGAAAGTACTGGCACGATTAAACTAAAGGGAGCGTCGAATAACCCTCAACTCGATAAAAATATTCCGAGTGTGGCCATTTTAGTTTGGCATGACCTTCCTCTTATTGTTGGACGGAAACATTACAAGTGTCAGGCAAAAGGTGGGAAGTCCACATACAGCATGGACCAGAAAATGAACTTGCAGGAGTGCATTGCGTGCACTCCTATTTCTTTCTATCGACTTTCTTGATGCGGTCTGAGATTCAAGTTTGGTTTGCGAGAAACCGTAGGATCTATCGTTATTGACTCGCTTCTTAGTTGCCCAATGTCATGAGGCCGGCGTTGCCGCCGGCAGCAGCGGTGTTAACGCTGATGACCCGTTCCACGAGCAGTCGGAGCAATGGGTAGCGTTGTGTCGTATCGGCGCTAATGAACGGTATCAGTGCGCCGTCACACGCGGCGATTTCCATGCGTAATCGTTCGGCCGCGGCCACGTCGCCGGCAAACAATACGGCCGCTGTCGGCGTGGTGCGCCAGTCCTTGCCGAACTCGATGTGTCGGCCAATCGCCGGTGGCAATGAATCCAACAGTGCGATTGCCGGTGTCGATCCGCCGAACGTGAGCCGATTGCCGGTGGCAAGGCAGGCGGCGATTTGCGACAGCAGTACGGATTCGGTCGTGGCGATACAGGCAACTGTGCCGCGTGCGGCAAAGACGAGTGTGTTGCTTTCACCGGTCGGGCCGGGGAGCGGCAAACGTTTGCCGAGCAATGTGGTCGTGGCGTAGAACGAACACGTCTCGGCCAGCTCGCGGCGTCCGCTGGCTTGGGCCCATTCGGCCAACATCGCCAATACCGGCGCCGGCGGTTCACCGATAGTGCCGGGTCGCGATATCGGCGCGGCGCTTTTCGGTTGCAGCAGGCGTTGCAAGTAAAGCGGGCCGCCGGCTTTGGGGCCGGTGCCGGACAAGCCTTCGCCGCCGAATGGTTGTACACCGACGACGGCGCCGATCATGTTGCGGTTCACGTAAATATTGCCGGCATGTACGCTCGTAGTAACGAGATCGATGCTTTCGTCGATGCGGGTGTGTAAGCCGAACGTCAGTCCATAGCCGGTGGCGTTGATGTCATTCAGCACTTGCACAAGCCGGTCGCGCTCGAAGCGCAACACATGCAGCACCGGCCCGAACACCTCGCGCTTGAGCGTCGTTATGGCGTCGATCTCGATCAGTGTCGGTGGCACGAAGGTTCCGTGCGTGCCGTCGGCCGGTAACGACAATTGATAGACCGGTTGGCCGGCGTCTCGCATCTGCCGAATATGGGTCAACAGTGTTTGTTGCGCATCGCCGTCGATGACCGGGCCGACATCGGTCGACAACTGCGCCGGATTGCCGACGCGCAATTCGCGCATCGCGCCTTTGAGCAGCTCGATCAGCTTGTCGGCGATATCGTTTTGTACGCACAGCACGCGCAACGCCGAGCAACGTTGACCGGCGCTATCGAACGCCGATGCCAATGCATCTTGTACCACTTGCTCCGGTAGCGCCGACGAATCGACGACCATGGCATTTTGGCCGCCGGTCTCGGCGATAAAGGGGATTTCGTCGAACGCACGGGTGCGCTTGGCTAGGGCGCGGTTGATGTGCTGTGCCACTTCGGTCGAGCCGGTGAAAACGATGCCGCGCACGCGCGCATCGGCGACCAGCGCCGCGCCGACAACATCGCCCGCGCCCGGCAGAAATTGCAGCGCCGCCGGCGGAACGCCGGCTTGATGCAACACCGTCACGGCGAAGCCGGCGACGAGCGGAGTTTGTTCCGCCGGTTTTGCCAGCACCGGATTGCCGGCGACCAACGCCGCGGCGACTTCGCCGACGAAGATCGCCAGCGGGAAATTCCACGGGCTGATGCACACGACCGGGCCGAGTGCGGCCGGTGTCTGTTGCGCGTAGTTGGCCCGCATCTGCTGGGCATAGTAGCGGCAGAAATCAACCGCCTCACGCACTTCGCCGATCGCGTTCGGCCAGGTCTTGCCGGCCTCGCGAATGCATAGGCTGATCAACGTCGGCCGATGCTGTTCCAACAATTCGGCCGCGCGTTCGAGCATGGCGGCGCGCTCGGCGATCGGTGTGCGTTGCCACTGCGGCGCAAACGCTGTTGCCGCGGCCAGCGCGGTTTCGACATCGGCGAGCGTTGCCGGCACTACGCTGCCGACGTGGTCGCGGCGATCGGCGGGATTGGTAATTCGCTCGGCATCTTGACCGTGATGACGACCGGACGCCAATAACGGTCTCGTCTCCCATAATTTATGCGTCAGCGCATCGAGCTCGCGTTGCACTGATGCCAGCACCGATTCATTAGCGAGATCGACGCCGCTGGAGTTGCGTCGAGTAGCGCCATAGAGATCGTGCGGCAGTGGAATTTGCGGATGCGGCTGACCCCGCCATTGCTGCGTTTGGATGAGCGGATCGGCGATCAGGGTATCGATGCTGATAGTTTCATCGACCAGGCGATTGACGAACGAACTGTTGGCGCCGTTTTCCAGCAAGCGCCGCACGAGGTAGGGCAGTAACGTTTCGTGATTACCGACCGGGCCATAAATTCGGCAGGGCTTATCGAGCTTATCGCTGCCCACGACTTCGTCGTACAACGACTCGCCCATACCATGTAAGCACTGGAACTCGTAGTCGCTAACGCCAGTATCGAGCGCCATTTGATAAACCGCCGACACCGTATGTGCATTGTGCGTGGCGAATTGCGGATATACGGCGTCGCCGGCGATCAGCAGCTTGTGCGCACAGGCGAGATAAGCCACGTCGGTATGCGCCTTGCGCGTGTACACTGGATAACCGTCGAGCCCGTCGACCTGCGCGTGCTTGATCTCGCTGTCCCAATAGGCGCCTTTCACCAGTCGGATCATCAGCCGATGGCCGCTGCGTTGCGCCAGGTCGACGAGATAGTCGATAACGAACGGCGCGCGTTTTTGATACGCCTGCACAACGAAGCCGATACCGTGCCAGCCGCGTAAATCGGCATCGAGCGCGAGCCGTTCCAGCAAATCGAGCGACAGATCGAGCCGCTCGGATTCTTCGGCATCGATGTTGACGCCGATGTCGTACTGCTGCGCCAGCCGTAACAGCTGCCATAACCGCGGCAGTAATTCCGTCAACACGCGCTCGCGCTGCGCGCGGCTGTAGCGCGGATGCAATGCCGACAGCTTGATCGAAATACCGGGGCCGCGATAAAGCCCGCGGCTGGCGGCCGCTTGGCCGATCGTGTGAATCGCGTGTTCGTAAGCTCGGCAGTAACGATCGGCGTCGGCCGCGGTCAGCGCCGCCTCGCCGAGCATGTCGTACGAGTAACGGTAACCGCGAAGCTCGTGCTCGACGCTGCGGTCGAGCGCCTGTTGGATCGTTTCGCCGATAACGAATTGCTCGCCGAGCAGTCGCATGGCGATGTCGACGCCTTTACGAATCAACGGTTCGCCGCCTTTGGCGATCAGTTGCAGCAACGCATTGCCGAGCGTGTGCTCGCTGCGGGTCGCGACCAGCTTGCCGCTGATGAGCAGGCCCCAAGCAGCGGCGTTCACGAACAGCGATGGGCTATGGCCGAGATGCGCCTTCCAATCGCCCTTGCTGATTTTGTCGCGGATCAAGCGGTCAGCGGTATCGGCGTCCGGAATACGCAGCAGCGCTTCCGCCAAGCACATCAGAGCAATGCCTTCTTGGTTCGACAACGAAAACTCATGCATCAGCATGTCGACGCCGCTAGCGTGCGTGCGTTTGTCGCGTACGGCGGTCACCAAGCGGCGCGCCCGTTCGAGTATTTGCGGCACGCTCGGCGCCAATGATTGTAGTTGCGCTATCAATGCGTGCATGCAGGTAGGCTCGTCGCGTCGATAGGCGGCGGTGATCGCCTGGCGTAGTCGATCGCGGCGCGCCTGCTCGTCGTTGGCGAGGGGTGAGTTGGAGTGTGGGTTCGTCGTACCGGCTCCTGCGATTAAGCGCCTATGTCATTGTTAAGGATAGGAGACAAAATGGTCGGCTAAAACGTCTGCCGATTGAAGGGGAAGGGCGGGCGCGTTAGACAATATTTCGTATTCCCTTCTGAAGTTGTTGAAAGCCGCCATGGCAGAACTTAAGCTCGCCCTGGGCCGGGCTGTTTAGTTCGGACGCTTAGCGGCTGGCCCAACGAGGCGAGCCGCTGAACAGTTGTTTCACCTAACTGGACTTAGGAGGATTGTATGAACCACAAGCGCACGAGATTGGCGTTAATCGCCGGTATTGCCGCCGCAGGCCTGTTTGGTCTGGGTAGTGCATCAGCAGCGGACAAAGGTACCATCAAAATCGTTACCCATTCGCCGCTCTCTGGCCCGAACTCGCCGTCGGGCGAATCGATCAAACTCGGCGCGCAACTGGCGTTGGAGGATTACGGCAAACTGCTTACCAGCCAGGGCTTCAAGGTGCAGCTGCAACCGGAAGATGACCAAGCCAATCCCAACGTGGGCGTCGCTAACGCCAACCGCCTGATCAACGACCCGGACATTCTCGCCGTTGTCGGCCACTACAACTCCGGCGTATTCATTCCGTCTTCGGAGGTGTACGCCAAGGCCAATCTGGTCGCAGTATCGCCGGCCAACACCAACCCGCAAGTGACCGATCGCGAATCGACCCGCGCCATCGCCAATCGCATTTGCGGCCGCGACGACGTGCAAGGTCCGGTCGGTGCGGATTTCGCCGTCAAAGATCTGAAGGCGAAGAAGGTCTACGTCATCAACGACAAGACCGCGTATGGCGCCGGTGTCGCCGATGCGTTCGAAGCGGCGGTCAAGAAGGCCGGCGTCAAGGTCATGTTGGCGAGCGGCGTCGACGATAAGGAAACGGATTTCTCCAGCGTCCTAAACCGTGCCGCCATCGACAAACCTGACATCATTTACTTCGGCGGCTACTACCAGCAGGGCGGCCTATTGCTGAAGCAGATGCGGCAGAAGAAAGTCGGCGCCGTATTCATGGGCGGCGACGGCCTCGACAGCGGCGATCTGCAAAAGATCGCCGGCAGCGAGAACGTCACCAAGGCTTACTTCACCACGCTTGGCGTACCGCTCAGCAAATTGCCGGCGGCGAAGAAGTTCGCCGAGGTCTACAAGACTAAATTCAATAAGGACCCCGAGGCGTATTCGGCTTACGGTTACGACTCGATGCGGGTCGTGCTGCAAGCCATCGCCGATTCCGCCAAGGCCAACGGCGGTAACAAGCCGAGCCGCGAGCAAGTGGCGGCGGCGGTGCGCAAGGTCAAGTTCGACGGTTTGACCGGCAAGATCTCGTTCAACAGCCGTGGCGATATCGAAGTGGCGAAGTATGTCGTTGTTGGTGTCGGTCCGACGCCGGACAAGAACGACGTGAAGAGCATCATCGAGAAGAAGGCGCCGAATAGCTGAGCTATTTCGTTGCTCATGCATAACGAAGGGTTCCCCTCTCCCCTTGCGGGAGAGGGGAAAGGGGAGAGGGGGAATATTATTGCCGCGGGCTTTTATGACGTCCCCTCTCTCCTGCCCTCTCTCCCGCAAGGGGAGAGAGGGACACTTCGTTTAGAAGTGTGAAGTTCTATATAGCGGGGCCGTCGCCATGAATTTCAGCGAAGGACTACAGCTGTTGCCGATTACGCTTACCGACGGCTTAGTGCTCGGTCTGCTCTACGCTGTCATCGCGCTCGGCTACACCATGGTCTACGGCGTGTTGGGCCTGATCAATTTCGCCCATGCCGAGATCTTCATGGTCGGTGGCATCGTCGGTATCGAAGTGCTGACGTTCGGCACCGCCGGCACTGGCATGCATCCGGCGTTGCAATTGCTGCTCGCCGTTACCGCGGCGATGCTCATCTCGGGTGCGCTCGCCGTCGTTACCGAGCGTATCGCCTATCGACCGTTACGCTTGCGCAATGCGCCGCGCTTGGTACCGTTGATCACCGCCTGCGGCGTCAGTTTGTTTCTGCAAGATTTCGTCCGCTTCATCGAGAGCCTGTTCGGCAACTTCATTCGGCCGTTTCCCGATTTCGAATTTTTCTACCGATCGGTCGAATTGTCGGACAGCGTCATCGTCCCGTACAAATCGATCGCTATCGTCCTGGTCGGCGTCGCCATGTTGATCGGTCTCACGTACCTTGTGAACTACACCCGCTTAGGCCGTGCCGTCCGCGCGGTCGCGCAGGATCAAAAGGCGAGCGCGCTCATGGGCATCGACGTCAATCGCATGATCGCGCTGACGTTCCTGGTCGGCGGTGCGCTCGGTGGCGTTGCCGGCGTGTTGTACGGTTTGCAGTTCGGAAAGTTGGATCCGTTTTCCGGATTTATTCCCGGCATCAAGGCGTTCACCGCCGCCGTGTTGGGCGGCATCGGCAACATCCCGGGAGCCATGTTGGGCGGGATTGTGCTCGGCGTGCTCGAAGTGCTTGCCGGTACTTACCTGCCGATCCTGACCGACAACGCCGTCGGCACGGAATACAAAGACATCTTCGCGTTCGGTATTTTGATTTTGATCTTGATCTTCCGCCCGTCCGGGTTGTTGGGGCGAGCGACGGTAGAGAAGGTGTAACGCCATGATGACTTCGGAACTCGATCGACCGCGCGACTGGACCTGGTGGGTGGTCGCCTATGTCATCGCCGCTATCGTTATCAAAGTTCAGGTCTTTTCCGGCACTGGTTTGTTGGACACTTTCGCCTTCTTGGCACTGCTCGCTAGCCTGTTTCTGGCGAGCTCGGTCGCCATGGCGCCGTGGGCGCGGGCGGCGATTTTTGTGGTGCTGCTGATGGCGGTGATTCCTTATATAGGATTGCGCAACACCTTTTATTTGGACGTGGTCACGCAGGTCGGTATTTTTGCGGCGTTGGCGTTAGGGCTGAACATCGTCGTCGGCTTCGCCGGCTTGCTCGATCTCGGCTTCGTCGCGTTCTTCGCCGTCGGTGCTTATACCTGGGCGATTTTCGGTTCCGCTCAGGCCAATCAGTTCTTGAGCATCGGCGCCACTGCCAGTTTTTTTCCACTACCGCCCGATTTCTTCTTCGTCATCTTGATGCTCACCGTCATCATCGCCGCTACTGCCGGTGTGTTGCTTGGCTTGCCGGTGCTGCGATTGCGCGGCGATTACCTGGCGATCGTTACGCTCGGCTTCGGCGAGGTGATTCGCGTACTGGCGAACAATCTCGATAAGCCGGTCAACATCACCAACGGCCCGCGCGGCATCACCGGTATCGGCCAGCCGTTATCGAGCGTGGCCAAGGCCTTGGGTACGTCGCTGATCCCACCGTTCAAATGGCAAGCGCTGATTTATTACGCATTGGTGTTGGCGGTGATCGGGCTGGCGATTTTTTTTACCCGCCGGCTCGATAATTCCAAGATCGGCCGCGCCTGGGTGGCGATTCGCGAAGACGAAGTGGCGGCGCAGGCGATGGGTGTTCCCTTGGTGCGAACGAAGTTGATCGCGTTCGCTACCGGCGCCAGCTTTGCCGGCGTTATGGGCGCGCTGTTCGCGTCGAAGCAAACATTTATTAGCCCCGAATCGTTCGACTTCAACCAATCGATCGGCGTGCTTGCCATGGTCGTCTTGGGCGGTTTGGGTTCGGTGCGCGGCGCCATCGTCGGCGCGGCGATCGTGACAATCTTGAATTTGCAGGTGTTGAAGGCGCTCAGCACCTGGTTGAACGGCCTGCGCGCCGATGGTGTGGAAATTCTCGGCTATTCGTTGGCCAACCTGCCGGCGCAGTTCGAGCCGTCAAAGTACGAGCGATTGATCTTCGGTTTAATTCTGATCGCCATGATGCTGTATCGGCCGCAAGGATTGGTACCGGAGAAGCGGCGCGCGCACGAGTTGGCGCGCAAGGCCGGTGAGATCAATATCAGCGCCGGCGCCAAGAAATTATGACGACGCCGTTGCTCGAAGCGTTCAACGTGCGCAAAACCTTCGGCGGTCTGCTCGCGGTCAATGACGTGTCGTTTAACGTACCGCATCGGCAAATCGTCTCGGTCATCGGCCCAAACGGCGCCGGCAAAACCACCTTCTTCAATTTGATCACCGGTATTTACCGGCCCACCAGCGGCAGCATCCGCTTCGATGGTAAAGACCTCGTCGGTCTGCGTCCCGATCAAATCGCCGCCGTCGGCATCGCCCGCACGTTTCAGAACATCCGTCTGTTCGGTGGCATGACGGTGCTGGAGAACGTGCTCGTCGGCCGGCATGCGCGCCTGCCGACGCGTTATATCGACGCGTTGTTGCATACCCGCCGCTATCGCGACGGCGAGCGCAGCGCGATCGACAAAGCGACGGAGTTATTGCAATTCGTCGGCCTCGACGACAAAGCGAACGAGCTGTCGCGCAACTTGCCGTATGGCGAGCAGCGCCGACTTGAAATCGCCCGCGCCTTGGCCAGCGACCCGAAGCTGATCTTGCTCGACGAGCCGTCCGCCGGCATGAATCCGCACGAGACCGACGACGCTAAAAAGTTGATCCGCCAACTGCGCGATCAATTCGATTTGACAGTGGTATTGATCGAGCACGACATGCGCTTGGTCATGACCATTTCCGATTCGGTAACGGTGCTCGATTACGGGCAAAAAATCGCCGAAGGTACGCCGGCGCAAGTCCGCGCCGACGCGCACGTCATCACCGCGTATCTCGGTCGCGGCGAAGCGACCGGCAAGTTGGGCTCGGAGAACTCGGGGCAGAAAAGTCGCTAGAAAACGTCGGCTGGGCAGCGCTTTTCTGCCCACCGACATCTACATCGTGTAATGGGGAGAGGAGTCAGCAGTCGATGACAAAAACCGATGCACCGCTGCTCGCCGTGCGCGACTTACATACCTACTACGGCAAGATCCATGCGCTCAAAGGCATCAGTTTTCACGTCAACCGCGGCGAAATCGTCACCCTCATCGGCGGTAACGGCGCCGGCAAGACGACAACGCTGCACTCAGTATCGCTGTTGTTGAAACCGCGCAGCGGCGACATCGTCTACGCCGGCCAGCCAATCACCGGCCTGCCGCCACACAAGGTTGTCGGTCTCGGCATGGCGCATGTGCCGGAAGGCCGGCGCATTTTTCCGGAAATGACGGTGCGGGAAAATCTGGAAGTCGGCGCGTTTTTGGTGAAGAACAAGCGCGTCATCAAAGATCGCATGGCCAATGTATTCGAATTGTTTCCGCGCCTGAAAGAGCGCGTTACCCAACAAGGAGGCACGTTGTCCGGCGGCGAGCAGCAGATGTTGGCGGTAGCGCGTGCGTTGATGCAGGAACCGGAATTGATTCTGCTCGACGAGCCGTCGATGGGGTTATCGCCGATTTTCGTCGAGACGATCTTCGATATTCTCAAAACGCTCAACCAAAACGGTAAAACCATTTTGCTGGTCGAACAAAACGCACTCATGGCGCTAGGCATCGCTCATCGCGGTTATGTATTGCAGACCGGCTCGATTGTTCTCGAAGACTCGGCCGCCAAGCTCGCGGCGAACGAGGCGGTGCGTAAGGCGTATTTAGGCGAGGAATAAATTTTTATCCCCGCTCCCGCAAGGGGAGAGGGAGACCGGTCGTTGAGCTAGACGTCGCGCCGCGTTCCGCTGTAGCGTCCACTCCCTAAATCAATTCAAACCGCTTTTTTAGGAGAGAGTATGGACGTACGCGCCGCAGTGGCTTACCAAGCAGGGTCACCCTTAACCCTAGAGACCGTACAGTTGGACGGGCCGAAAGCCGGCGAAGTGCTGGTCGAGATTAAGGCCACCGGTCTTTGTCATACCGATGAGTTCACCCGCTCCGGCGCCGATCCGGAAGGATTGTTCCCGGCGATCTTCGGCCACGAGGGTGCCGGTATCGTCGTCGACGTCGGTCCCGGCGTTACCAGCTTGAAGAAGGGCGATCACGTGATTCCGCTGTACACGCCGGAATGTCGCCAATGTAAATCCTGTTTGTCGCACAAAACCAATCTGTGTACGGCGATTCGCGCCACCCAAGGCAAGGGTGTGATGCCGGATGGTACCAGCCGGTTTTCCATCGGCGGTAAAAAGATTCATCACTACATGGGTTGCTCGACCTTCGCCAACTTCACGGTGTTGCCGGAGATCGCGCTGGCGAAGATCCGCGAAGACGCACCGTTCGACAAAGTGTGTTACATCGGTTGCGGTGTCACTACCGGTATCGGCGCGGTCATCAACACCGCCAAGGTCGAAGCCGGCGCGAACGTGGTCGTGTTCGGTCTCGGCGGCATCGGCCTCAACGTCATTCAAGGCGCGCGTTTGGTCGGTGCCAATCGGATCATCGGTGTCGACCTCAATCCCAAGCGCGAAGCGCTGGCGCGCAAATTCGGCATGACCGACTTCGTCAATCCGAAAGAAGTGCGCGGCGAGCTTGTACCGCACCTAGTCGAGCTCACCGACGGTGGCGCCGATTACAGTTTCGAATGCGTCGGCAATGTCGAGCTGATGCGGCAGGCGCTCGAATGTTGTCACCGCGGTTGGGGCGTGTCGGTGATCATCGGCGTCGCCGGCGCCGGTCAGGAAATTCACACGCGTCCGTTCCAGCTCGTTACCGGCCGTATCTGGAAGGGCACCGCCTTCGGCGGCGCGCGCGGCCGCACCGATGTGCCGAAGATCGTCGATTGGTACATGGACGGCAAGATCAACATCGACGATTTGATTACGCACACGCTGCCGCTCGAGCGTATCAATGACGGCTTCGACCTTATGCATCGTGGTGAGTCGATCCGCAGCGTCGTGGTGTACTGATATGACGATCGAAACGCGCAGTGAGCATCGCTGCTTCGGCGGCCGCATGGGGTTTTACACGCACGCGTCGACCGCCACCGGCACCGACATGAAGTTCGCCGTTTTCGTTCCGCCGCAGGCCGAGCGCGCGCCGGTGCCGACGCTGTATTACCTCGCCGGTCTCACCTGCACCGAAGAGACGTTCATGATCAAAGCCGGTGCGCAGCGCCTCGCCGCCGAGCTCGGCTTAATGCTGGTCGCGTGCGACACCAGCCCGCGCGGCTTGAATTTAGCGGGCGACAGCGACAACTGGGATTTCGGCGTTGGCGCCGGTTTCTACATCGACGCAACGGCCGAGCCGTGGAGCCGGCACTACCGAATGAGCCGCTACGTGAACGACGAATTGCCGAGCGTAATCGAGCAGCACTTCCCCGCGCTCGCCGGTGCCCGCGGCATTACCGGCCATTCGATGGGCGGTCACGGTGCGTTAGTCGCCGCATTGCGTCATCCGGACCGTTGGCACTCGGTGTCGGCATTGGCGCCGATCGCGAATCCGACGGCGGTGCCATGGGGTGAAAAAGCGTTCAGCCATTATCTCGGCCCCAACCGTGATCAGTGGCAAGAGTGGGACGCGAGTGTCCTGTTGCGTCGCCGGCGTTATCCGGGGCCGATCTTGGTCGATCAAGGAATGAAGGACCAGTTCTTGCTGCAGCAACTGCAGCCGGAAGCGCTGGAGTCCGCCGCCGCGGCATCTGGCCAGGAACTGCGGCTACGACGGCACGAAGGCTACGATCATTCTTATTGGTTTGTGCAGAGCGTGATTGCGGAGCATTTGCTGCATCATGCGACATATTTGTATCAACGGACTCCGCATTGACGATCTACCGCCGATGATAATGCCCATAACAATGAGTGACGGGAGAGGAGGCAGTCGTGGATATGTCTGAGGCCGAATCACCGAAAGAAAACAGTAACGCCGTTGAAAGCAAAATCGCCGTCATCGACGACTTTCGCTTGCAGAGCGGCGAGATTCTGCCGCGGTTAGAGATCGCTTACGAGACCTACGGTGCGCTCGCCGGTGATGGGCGTAACGCCATTCTTATTACTCACGGCTACATGGGCCATCAACACGCTGCCGGGCTTTATCAGCCGGGCAAGGCGGCGCGCGGTGTAAGCGATACCGAGAATGGTTGGTGGAATGCGCTGATCGGGCCCGGCAAGCCGATCGATACTCGCCGTTATTTCGTCGTTGCTTCGAACACGCTCGGCTCGTCGCATGGTTCGACCCACCCAGCGAGCATCGATCCGCGCACCGGTAAGTCTTACGGCCCTGATTTTCCCGAAATCACAATGGTCGATATGGTGGCGGCGCAACGCGCGCTGCTCGATCGACTCGGTGTTCAGCATGTGGTTGCGGTGGTGGGTTGGTCCTACGGCGGTTACCAGGCATTTCAGTGGGCGGTTACCTATCCGACGATGGTCGACGGCATCGTCGTCACAGCGTCGGCGCCCAAGGGCTCGGGTAGCTCGGACGGGGTCGATTGGTTGATCGCCGAGTTTGTGCAAGATCCGAACTGGAACAATGGTTGGTACTATGATCGCGGCGGAGTAAAAGCGGCGCTCATGAAGGTTCGCATCGCCGAGCTCGAGCGTTGGAATTTCGAGCGGCGTACCGACGAGGCGCTGCGTCGTAAATTATTGCAGCGGGTCGCGCGCATCTGGGCGGAATTCTTCGACGCGCATTCATTGATCGTGATGCGCCGGGCGGCCGACGGTTACAACGCCGAAAAGGACTTCGCGCAGATCAAGGCCAAGGTGCTCTACGTGTTGTCAGCGACCGATCCCTATTTCACCCCGTCGCTCGCGCCGAACGTTATGGCGACGTTGACGGCGAACGGAATCGACGCTACTTATTTCCAAATCGATAGCGATAACGGCCATTTCGCGCCCACCGTCGACGCCAAACGTTGGGCGCCGGTGTTACGGCATTTTCTGGCTAGGCTAGACGCGGTCGCTACGGGTCGATAATGCAAGCTCGGCAGCCATGCGAGCAAGGTATCGGTTGTCATCCGCAGTCAATAAATTGGCTATAAAAGCCATTGCCATCTAGCCGATGATGTGCCCTG
This sequence comes from Gammaproteobacteria bacterium, assembly GCA_016199745.1. NCBI lineage: Bacteria > Pseudomonadati > Pseudomonadota > Gammaproteobacteria > Gammaproteobacteria bacterium. The sequence continues at coordinate 14,580 of JACQFZ010000005.1, read as the reverse complement.
CCAAGGACACCCTGAATCGACGTTATTGACAGCACGATGTGATTCCCCTTTGATCATCGTCCGTGGCGGATATTGCCGCGTAACAAGGGATGTTCGCGCACCCGCCGCAGGCGGCGTAACACGGTTGCGCTGGTACAATTTTTTGGCCCGATTGAGAGACGGAAAAATTTTGCTGTGAGATATATCGATGTCGTCGCCCGTGGGTAGCCGGTGTGCCGCAAACTAACGATCCGAAATCAGTGCTCGCCGACCGGGTCGGCGAGCTACTCGATGGCATTGCCGCCGGCGATCAGCAGGCGATGGCGGAGTTGTACCGCAACTTCGGGGCGATGATCGCGCGCAATGTGTTGCGGCTGGTGAAGGATTCGGCGGTCGCGGAGGAAGTCGTGCAAGACACCATGTACGAGATCTGGCGCAATCCGCGGCGATTTCGCGGTGAGTCGAGCTTCAGTACGTTTGTCATCGCCATCGCCCATCACAAAGCGCTGACAGCGCGACGTAGCAGCGCGCGCGATCGCCGGGTTGAAGTCGTTGCCGACGATTGCCTGCTGAAAATAATGGACGAAGTCGCCGGCCCTGATCTGGACCCGTCCGACGAGGTTGGTCAAAAACATTTGCAGCGCGACGTGCAACGTTGCATCGGCAAGCTGCCGGAAATCCACGGCGAGTGCTTGCATCTGGTTTATGCACTCGACCTGTCGATCGAAGAAGTGGCAAGAATTCAGAACTGTCCGCCGAACACGGTAAAAACGCGCATGTTTCACGCCCGGCAAAAAATCAAGAATTGTCTGCGGCTGGTATTGCAAGGAGCGGCGATATGAACGAACAGCAGCTGAAGCAACAGTTCCACGAATTATTGCCGTGGTACGTGAATGGGACGCTGGCCACCGCTGACCGCGAGTGGATGGATCAATATATAAAGGATCATCCGGACGTTCGCAGTGAGTTGCGTTGGGATGAATTCCTGCGCCAAGCCGTGCAACAGGTAGATACGTCGGCGGTGTCGGCCGACGTCGGCATGGAAAAATTTCTGTCGCGCATTCGCCAGGAGCAGCGCTCGGCAACGCCGCGTTTCAGTGAGCGACTGCGTGCCTGGCGCCGGCGCGCCGGCGATGCCTTTGCCGGCGACTGGTCGGTGTCGATGTTGACGACCGGCTTGATCGTCGTGGTCGTTATCCAAGCCGTGATCAACGGCGTACTCGTGCTGCGCCAGAATAATTCTGACTACGGCGCCGTGCGGTCGGTCGGCGGTGTGGCGCGCGGTCCGCTGCTCGAAGTCAATTTCCGGGCGGATGCCAGCGAGCACGAAATTCGTTTTCTGCTGGTCGAGCTCGGTGCCAGTGTGGTCGGCGGCCCCGGTCAGCTCGGCAATTACTTGCTGCACGTGCCCAGCGATAAGGTCGATGAGTCGGCGCAGCGGTTGGCCGCCTCCAAGATCGTGCTGGCGGTGCGGATTTTGCCGCCGCTGCCGGCAGGGGAGTGAGAATTGACGTCGATGGCGCGTATCTCCTTGGCCGTTATTCCGCTGCTGGTGTTGATCGCCGGTGTGGCGCCGGCGATCGTGATCGCGGCCGACGCTGCCAGTCAGAAAGCGCCCCAGGACCGTATCGCGCTGGTTATCGGCAACGGCGCATATCGACGTTCACCGTCGCTGGCGCCACTCAAAAATCCGGTGAACGATGCGCGGGCGATGGGCATCGCGCTCAAGGATCTCGGTTTCGACGTCATGCAGCTGGAGGATGCCGATCGACAGACCATGCGCGACGTCATTCAGGAATTTTGGATCAAGGCGCAACGTTATCCGATCCGGGTGTTTTATTACGCCGGTCACGCGGTATCGCTCGATCGCGTCAACTATCTCATTCCGGTGGACGCCGACCGGCGCTGGGAGCAGGATATTTCCGGCCAGGGTTACGATGTGGACGAGCTGGTGGAAAGCCTCGGCCGGTTGCGGTCCGGCGTCAGCATCGTCGTACTCGATACGTGCAGAACCAATAAGTTGTATAGCCGGCGTTTGCCGCAATGGGTCCGGCGCGAGCCGCCGCTCGGGACGTTGGTGGCGTTGTCGACCGCCAACGGCGGCGTGGCATTCGACGGTCGCGGTGCGGCGCACGGCATTTACACAAAGTACCTGCTCGACAATTTACGGCGCCAGCCCGAGCTGCAGGTCGAGCAATTGTTCAAGCATGTCGGCGCCGCCGTCTCTAACGAAACACAGCAGGTGCAGAAGCCGTGGATGAAATCGAATTTGCTCGGCGACTTCTGTTTCAAGGCCGCCGCTAATGGCGAGTGTTTATATAGTGCTGGCGACGCTATTGCGAAGTAATAGGTATTCACAGTCGACCGTTTACGGCTCTTAGCGGTTAATGACCCGGGACCATACCTTTGCTTCAATGCACGTCGTTTGATTCTAAATAGAAGATCTGCGGGGAGTGATTCATGAAACGGCGATCGTTCGCCAATCGGCTTTTGCTTGCCTGCCCATTCCTCTTCATTTTTTTTGCGCACATAGCGGCGGCGACGGTCGATCCCATGCTGCGGATCGAAGCGGGTCAGCATACCGGGCCGATACGGCGATTGGCGGTGGATTCGACCGGAACTCGTATTGTCACGGTCAGCGACGACAAAACCGCACGTGTCTGGGACCGCCAGACACAGCGGTTGCTATCGATACTGCGCGTGCCGATCGAGCCGGGCAATGTCGGCAAGCTGTACGGCGTGGCGATTTCGCCGCAAGGTACCGAGGTCGCGGTCGGCGGCACGACCGGCGGCAAGACGCTGCCGCATCGGATTTATCTATTTAACCTTGATACTGGAACGCTGACCGACGTGATCGACGCCCGCGCCGGCGACATCAAACACCTTGCCTGGACGCCGGACGGAAATTATTTGGTCGCATCGTACGCCGGCAATAACGGGGTGCGGATTTTCGATCGGCGCGGGCGCGAAGTCTTCGCCGATGCATTCGCCGGCGGCTCGTATGGAGCGTCGATATCGGCCAGCGGCAGCATCGCCGTGCCGGCGTTCGACGGCAAGGTTCGTCTCTATCGATTCGTCGACGGCAGCGTGCGGCTGATCAACACCTTCGCGACACCGCTGCCCGACCCGGTGAGCGTCAGCTTTTCCCCGGACGGCAACCAGCTCGCCGTCGGCTATCTGTCGCGACTCAAGCGCGGAGTGGCCGAGGTCAGCGTGTTCGACATCGCCACCGGTCAAATGACGCGCCGCTTTCCGCTCGACGGCCTGGCCGACGGCAATCTCATGAATGTGGTTTGGGGCGGTGACGGCTCGGCGATCTATGCCGGCGGTAGTGGTTATCGCCCACCGGCGCGGTTTATCGTCAAAAAAATCGCCTGGCCGACGGGTACGGTTACCAATATCGAAGTGGGACCGAATTCGATTACCGATTTCGCGACCCTTGCCGACGGCACACTGGCCTTCTCTACGTTCGAGCCGGCTTGCGGTTTCATTAAAGACGACCAGTTGGTCATGAAGCAGGTGTCGCCGCTATTTGATTTGCGCGGCGCCGATCGCCTCAGGATCAATGCGCAGGGAACACAGGTTAGCTGGTACGCCATGTCGGAAGCGGGACCGATGAGCTTCGACAAAGCGGTGCCCATGACCTTCGATTTGGAACGACGCAAGCTGTATCAAGGCTTGCCGGCGGACACGCACGCGGCCATTACCGAGTCGACTAATTTTTCCAGTACGCATTGGCAGAATGATTTTACGCCGCGGTTAGGTGGCCGCCCCATTAAGCTGGCGCCGGGTGAAATCTCGCGCGCCGTTGCTGTGTTGCCGGACGATTCGGCGATGTTGTTGGCGACCAGCTGGAGCCTACGCAAGCTCGACCGATCGGGCGCGGAAATCTGGAAGTTGCCGGTGGCAACCGAGATTACCGCGGTCAACGTCAGCGCCGATTCGCAGCTGGCGATCACCGCGTCGACCGACGGTACGTTTCGTTGGCTGCGCACCAGTGACGGCAGCGTGTTGATGTCGTTGTTCGCCGTCGCCGATGGTCGCTGGATTATATGGACCGAGCAGGGCCACTACGACGCGAGTATCGGCGCCGAACAATTGGTCGGTTGGCATGTCAATCGGCCGACGGCGGCGACGGCGGATTTTTATCCGGTGGCGCGTTTTCGCGAGCGTTTTTACCGACCTGATGTCATCGATAACGTGTTGTCGCGCAAAGATTCGGCCAAGGCGTTGGCCGCTGCCAACGACGATTTGCGCAAGCGCGCCGGTAGCGCCGGCAACAAGCCGCTCGGCCGCAGAATTCGGGCGTTGCTGACCGCGTTGTCGCCACCGTCGGCGGCGTTGCCGCCGGCGTTGAGCCTGCGCAGCTCGAAGTTGCTATCGATGCAGGCGCCGACGCTGACCGTCGATTTTTCGGTATATACACCGGATTCGAAACCGATCGCGGCGGTCGAGGTCAAGTTGGACGGGCGGCCGGTGCAGCCGCTGTCGTTGTCGCCGCCGAAGCTCGCCGATGGTCGAGCGATCGGCCGCATCACGTTGCCGACGCCGGCAGCCGATGCGATCGTGCAAGTGTTCGCCAGCAACTCCTTCGGTGTTTCGGAACCGTTGACGGTTTACTACGTCTGGCGCGGGGCGTCGTCCGCTGGCGCTCGTCTGCCGCTGACGAAACGACCGACGCTGTATGTGTTGGCTATCGGTGTCAGCCAGTACGCCGACGCCGGTTACGACTTGACGTTCGCTGCCAAGGACGCCGCCGATTTCACCCGCTCGCTCAAGTTGCAAGAAGGCGTGTTTTACAAGCGCGTCGTCACTCATGTGTTGACCAACCAACAGGCCACGCATCAGGCGATCGTCGCTGGGTTGCAGTGGTTACGGGAAAATGTCACCGCTGCCGACATCGGCGTCCTATTTATCGCCGGCCACGGCGCCGTCGATGCCGGCGCGTATTATTTTCTGCCGCACGACGCCGATGTCGCTGCGCCCGACGACACCATGGTGTCGGACGAGCAGATTCGCGACGCGTTGGTGAAGATTCGCGGACAGGTGCTGTTCTTTATCGACTCGTGCTATTCCGGCAAGGTCGCCAACGCATTCAGCAAGCACGACACGACCCTCATCGCCAACAAGCTCGCCAGCCCCGAAAGCGGCGTCATTGTTTTCTCCTCCAGCGACGGTCGCCAAGATTCGCTGGAAGACGACGCCTGGGGTAACGGCGCTTTCACCAAGGAGCTGGTCATCGGCCTGAAGGGCAAGGCCGATTTTCGCCGCGAAGGGTTTGTGACGTTCAAAGGACTCGATTACTTCGTCACGCAGGCGGTACAGCAGTTGACGAATGGCCGGCAAATACCGATAACGACGGTGCCGATCGGCTTTAGAGATTTCGCCATTACTAAGAGTTTGGAATAGGACCGCCGCGCGATTTATGCAAACCACCTACATCAAGATTTTTTCGTCGATATCGGCCATGTTGATGCTGCTGTCCTGTGGCGGCGGTAGTGGCGACGGCGCGACGTCGAGCCAGGCGACGCAGTGTCGCGCCGGTGTGGTATCGGGCTTTGTCCGCGATGTAGAGGCGCCACCGGTTTATCACGATGGTGGCGGACATGATCCCGATGGTGGTGATGGTGGTTCGAGCTCCGGTGTCGGTGGCGGCCTCGGCAAAGTCCTGCGAGGTTTAGTACGTGTTAGCCGCATTACCGATGGTGCGTCGATCGGCGAAGCGTATACCGATTCGGTCAACGGACTCGTTACGGTGACGACCTGCGATAAGGCACCCTTGCTCATTACGCTCAAGGGTGCCGCCGGCGCGAAATATTTTGACGAGGGCAAGAACGCGCTAGTCGATTTCGGACCCGATCAAGAAATTCACGCCTTGGTCGATGTGGTCGATGAAAACATCGGTGTCTCGTCCTTCACCGAGGCGGCGTATCGTTACGCCATCAATAACTATTTGGTCGAGTCGGCGAAGATTGCCGACGGGACGGTGCCGTTACGCAAAACCGCCGACGTCACCGGCCTTAGTGTTGCCCGTATCGCCGCCGCTAACCAGCTCGTGCTCGCCGAGCTCAACCGCGCGCTCCCGAGCGCTTATCAGTTGTCCTCGCTCAAGGCATTGCCGACGCCGATCACCGCCGACAGCGCTAGCGATTCGCTGGCCAGCACGCGTCACGGTCTGGCAGCGGTTGTCACCGGTGGATTTGTCAGAATGGCGAGTCAATTTCTATTGACCGAGGATTTGCCGGCGTTGCAAGCGACCGAAGAATTGGCGCGCGACCTGACCGACGGAACAATCAACGGTGCTGCGCTCGACGGTACCGCCTCGGCACCAGGAAGATTGCCGATGTACGACGCCGTGCATCTGCCGATCGCTTTCAGTGTCGGCGCGAACTCGGTGGCACAACAATTCAGCCTTATGCAAAACTTTTCGGCGGCGCCGTTCGTGGCCGAGGTCATTTACGTGCGCGGGCATACGTCCGACATCGACGGCATCTGCGGTTGGCAGGACGGCGCCGAATTATTGAAAGACGGCTCGGTGTTAGTGCGGCGACGGTTCATGCGCCTCGCGGCGTCGGTGTGCCAATTGCAGTCGGATGAGACCCGCATCGCCAACTTTGCGGTCGACGTCAAGCAGCTAATCCCCAATCAATTTCGCGCCCAAGGATTTCTCATCAAGACCAACGGCGATGTCTTGACCTGGGGCCCCAACAAATGTGGATTATTGGGCATCGGTACCTTGTCCGGGCCGACGTTGACGCCGGTGCAAATTACCGGCCTGACCAACGTCACCTCGCTCGCTACCGGTGACTACTACGCGATTGCCCGCGATGGCGCCGGCAATGTCTACTCGTGGGGCGCCGACATCTACGGCGCGTTGGGCTTGGGCAACACGCCGAAGGAGGGTACCTGCGATGTGACCGACACGTGGGCGGTGCCGACGAACGCGCATCCGCTGCGCATTCCCGGACTGTCACACATCGTCAATGTCTTCAGTAAGCTCTACAGCGTATTCGCCGTCGATCAAAACGGCGTGCTCTATGGTTGGGGTAAGGGCGGCAATAGTTTTGCCAACGGTCCGGATGCACCGGATCGGTCGACACCGGAATTAGTGGCGGGCGTGACCGCGGTCAAAGCCGTCGCTTTCACCTCGAATGTCGTGTTTGCGCTCAAGCGCGATGGTACGTTAGTCGGCTGGGGCTCGAACGAAAACGGCAGCTTCGGCGACGGCACGACCGATCCCAAGTACCGGCCGACGGTGCTGACCGCGATCCGCGACGTCAAGGAACTGGCCGGCACGCCGGCGTACACCGACGTTTTCTACGCCTTGAAATTCGATGGCAGCGTGTGGCGCTGGGGCGGAACCAATAGTTCGTACCCGCGCACGCCGACGTTGGTAACCGATCTACCGCCGATTCGACATATCAACTCGGTCGGCGATGATATTTATTTGTACACCCAGGATGGGCAGATACTGCGGCATCATGATGGCGAGAACCCTACCTGAGAATGTGGTGCCGTAACGACACCGCGTCGAATAAAAAATGGCAGTGTCACCGGCGGCCAATGATTTTGGCAGGCACGGTCATTGGCACGTGACGTCCAATCGATTTAGCTACTAATGCAGTTCGACCAGTGCTCCGTTAATTACGTTTTCCGGACGTGATCCACCGTTGCGGCAAAGCTCTCTTCTGTTGCGAACGAGCGAGAAGCGTACGAAGCGCTAGTTGGAAGGCGAGGCTAACTTTGATAGGACGTCGATAAACGCAGCAACGTGACTAAACGTTAATGCGTTCATCGCTCACTCAACAGGAGCACGTTAATGAAACGAATTCGAACCATCGCGCAAACTTGTATCGGCATCACGACCTCCGTCGTCGTGATGACCGTCCATGCATTCGATCTTGGCAACGGTATGGTGATTCCCACGGGCTTGCCCAATCCGACCACCGTTGGCTGGAAGGCGTGCGGCGACACGCTTAGTAGCCTGGTCGTGATTCCCGGAAGTTATACGACCAAGGCGGACAACGAGCTTATCGAACACAAATGGATCAAAGGTACGTTAAAGGTCGCCCATAAAAATGTGCATGTGCGCTGCAGCCGAATCGACGCGGCGACCACCGGCGGAAGAGGCGTTGTCTACGGCAGCGGTACCGACATCGGCGGTCTGGCGCTAAATCTTTCGTACGTCGAAATTATCGGACCGACAACGACCGGCTGGCCTGACGAAGAGGGCGTTGCCGTGCACCGCAGCGACATCGTCGTCGAGTATTCGGATATTCACGATGTCGCCGACGGAATCTTGCTGAAAGATCGCATGACCGTACGTTACAACTACATCCACGACCTGCACCACGAAACTGACTCGCATTCCGATTGTTTGCAAGTAACCAGCGGCGACAATTGGCAGGTCTACAACAATACCTGCCTCGCCTTCAATTCCGGCAAAGGCGAGCTCCATCGGAATGCCGACGGAACGTATTCGGCATCGGGTATGGCCAATGCAGCGGTCATGCTCGGTCGCCAACCGGATCCGGCGACGAATAACGGCAACCTCAGCACCATCACCGGCTTCGAGGTTTACAACAATTTTTTCGCCGGCGGCAACTGGACCGTTAACAAGAATGAGGACGGCGAGGCCGCAAACGGTCCGATCAGCGGACTGTTCCGCAATAACATCTTCGGCCCCGGCATGCGCTATGGAATGGCACTTACTTAAGCCGCGGCACGCGCTAGCTCCCTCCCCCTCAGGGGGAGGGCTGGGGTGGGGGTGGGTTTTTTACTCGGTTATCGCTGCCATAAAACCCACCCCCCTCCCAACCTCCCCCCTGAAGGGGGAGGAGTCAATCGTGACATCTGTTGTCGATGGCGCTTAAGTAAGTGCCATTCACCTCTGAGCAGTTAATGCAGGGTGTGTTCCGCGCACCCTGCATTGCTGAGCCTCGTCGGCCATAACACCAAAGAATCAGGCAGTCCGTCCATTCAGGCTCGTGCATCCCGCCAGCGGATGCGACGAAGCCAAGTCGATGCGTCCATCTGCATCGGCACAATAAAAAATTTGAACCGATCTTCGACTTGTTGCGACTAAGCCGATAGGCACAGAACTTGTCCCACGTTTTAGTTGGCCACCTGAGTTGGGGGCAAAAAAATGAAAGAGTCAGGGAGCGGCGCCAGCGTTCGGCACGCCGACGGTATAAGAGCAATGAATGAGATCGGGACCATCCAGGCGGCTTTTTTTCAGGCGATTCTGCGTCACTTGCGCATGATGGACTTTGACATTTCGTCGTTGATCGAGCGGACCGCGTTCAATGCCGACCAACTGAATGATCCCGACGCACGCATACCGCGTCAACAGTTTTTTCAATTCTGGCAGGCGCTGAGCAATCGCGTACACGATCCGGCGATCGCCGTGCGCATGGGCGAAATGGCGCACCCGCGTTTCATGGGCGTGCTCGGCGGCGTGATTGCCGGCAGCAAGACGTTGCGCGAGGGCCTGCATCAGATCGTCCATTATAGGAAGCTTATCGACAGCGAAGACTACGCCGCCGAAACCATCGGCCAGGATCGCTACACGTTCATTTATATTCCGCAGAGCCCAGCGTCGCTTGAGCCGGCGATGGTGGAACTGCGGCTGGTAACCGTGGTCACGTTAGCGCGAATGCTGACACAGACCAATGTCACGCCAATCGAAATACGCTTCCGTTATCCGGCACCCGCGCACATCGCTCACTATGAGCGCATATTCCGTTGCGATCTGCATTTCGAACAGGCCGATAACGCCATCGTCTGGGACACGCGCAGCGCCGATCTGCTGTTGCCGCAATACAACGACTGTGCCCAAGCGATATTACGCCGCCATGTCGAACTGTTGCTTGAACAGTTACAACATTCCGACAACCTGGTCGGACGCGTCCAGCAGTACATTTCCGATACGCTGCGTACCGGCCGCGCCAGCTTAGACGGGTGCGCCGCTGCACTGTATATGGGTCGGCGCACATTGCATCGAAGGTTAAGCAACGAGAGTACGTCCTTTCAAAAGCTGCACGACATGGTTCGTCGACAGTTAGCGTTCAAATATCTCGCCGAGAAAAATTTATCGACCGCCGACGTTGCGACTTTGCTCGGTTTCTCGGAATCGAGCGCGTTTCATCGCGCGTTCAAGCGTTGGTCGGGACATAATCCGGCGGACTTCTCACTTCGGCATCGATCCGATCGAATCTTGCCGTGCCCCACGTCATCCGTTCTTTCGCACAGCGCTGACAAGATGTCATCGATGGTCAATGACATTGGCAACTAGCGTCATCGTCCGTTGTCGTTAGTGCGCGTATTTTTTGCGGCGACGGATCACAGGATGGAAGTGCCATCGGCGTCGGAGTGGTGTGATCCAGCTTATAACTCTCGGTTCGGTTTATCTGAAGTCAGTTGGTCGTCGAGGAATGCTAAATGTTACTACACGCTGTTTCATCGTCTTTCCGTGCGCGCCTGGTTGTCTGTAGTTTCGCTTTCGCCGCATCGATCTTCAGCACCGGATCCGGCGCTGACAATGTCGCCGATGCCGCGCCCACCGTGGCCGACGCGGCGAAAGGCAAACGGGGCGACGACGCAACGACGCCGGTACCGCCCTGGGAAGAGCTACTTAGGCGCATCAGCGCGATGGACGACAAGGACCCGGACATAAACGCCGTATGGGCGGCGCGGCGTATGGCGTATGAAAACCCGGCACTGCGCGCCGATCTGATTCAGCGCTATACCCGTACCTCGGAGACATCCGCAAAAACTCGCTTTATCGATCTCATCAACGCAAGCGCAACTCCCGACGTTGCCGTTTTTGCCCAACAGCTCATAGCCAGTACCTCCAGCATCGAACGTAGCCACGGGTTCAGTTTATTGGCGGCCCAGCCGCGGGATGCCAAGGTCTACCAACGGGTGGCGCGTGCGATGCAAGAGGAAAAAGAACCGGAGGTGCTGGCAGCGGCCATCATGGCGCTGGAGAAACCGGGCATCGTAGAGCCCGCCATGTCGCAGAGTATGGTGTCGCGGCTACAGAAGTTGACGCGACACGTGCATCACGACGTGCGCAGCAGCAGCGTGTGGGTGCTGGCGCAGTGGGACAAAGCCGGCAAAACGGCCGAGACCAGCATTAACCAGGCGCTATTCGACCCTGCGCCCGAGGTGCGTCACGCAGCGCTGGCCGCCATCGAGCGTCGTCAACTGCGTTCGGAACCGCTGAAGCATTCATTGATAAAAATTCTGGTCAATAAGAACGAACTGCCGCCGATGCGGTTCACTGCCATGCAAGCCTTGAATAATTTTGCCCTGAATAACACCGAGTATCGCGTGTACACGCAGGCACGTCTCGAAGTCGAAAAACTCGAGCCCCCCGTTGAGCCATAGCCAAATCAAGTGGAGAAAATTCCATGAGTCGTTACACGTTGTATGCAGTGCTGATCGCCGCCGGACTCGGCGGCGCATACGGATTGATGAATGTGCTGATCGATGGTAGCGCGCAGAGTTCGCCCGTCGCGCTTGCGCCGGCGGCGCGAACCTCGGCCCCGTTGCAGTTCACGGGAACTACGCGAGTGGCGCCAGTGACTGCGTTACCCGCCCATTCGGCGCTGACCGATGTGGACGTACGGGGGCTGGAAGTGTTGTTTCAGACGCTGCAAATCTCGTCCGACGACAAGGAGGAACCGATAGGGCCCGAGGCCTGGGGCAAGCTACGACACGCGGTGAACAGCAACCCGGCGTTTCGCAGTCAGTTGCAAAAACGTTATGAAACCGAGCAAGACGAGCGCGCTCGCTCGATCATCGTGTCGCTGCTTGCTGGACAGACGGCGCCGGACGTCATCGAATTCGCGCGGCGCCTGCATGCGAGCACTGACGCCGCGCAGCGCAAGGATGCCCTCGAATTGATGGCATCGCTTCCAACGACGATCGAGACGCAGCAATTGTTCACGCAAACGCTCGAGCAAGAGCGGGACCCCGAAGTACTGACGCAGACGATTGGTTTATTGCCGAACATCAAGATGAAGTCAAACGAATTGTCGGCCGCTGTCACGCGTGTGCAATCCCTGTCGCAGCACGAAAACGCACCCGTGCGAGCAGAGGCCCTGCAGGTGCTTGCCCGTCTCGATAGAGGCGCTACTGAGCAACGCGCGTATGAGGCATTGGCGGACAGTTCCGACGACGTACGCCTGGCAGCGATAGATACGCTCGCTGTCGGCGGAGTGCGGTCGGAGCAGGCAAAAAACGCGCTAATGGGGTTGCTACAAAATCCGGATGAAGACCTGACCGTACGTGCGAGTGCCGCCGAGGCGCTGCAGGGTTTTACATTGAGTGCCGGCGAGCATGCGGCCTACAACCAGGTTGCCGCACAAATCGAGCAGTCGTATGCCACGGAGTATCCGAACAAATGTATCAGTATTGGGCAACCGCCACGCCGGATGTGTGATGGCTAGGTCCGTTAGAGATCAGGGACGAACACTGCAGATGGGACTTTCTGCATTTTCCATATAACCAAACTGTTGGAGGATCAATAATGAAAACATCGATAGCTGTGAAAAAAACTCGTCATATCGGCAGAAAAGCGTTGCTGAGCGCGCTTGCGATAACTGGAACCGTAGGCATCGTATCCACCGTGCAGGCCAGCGGTTGCGGATACCAGTGTGACAATGCGTATTACACAAGTCGTGTATATTTCAGTGGCGGCTATCACCGATGCAATGATGACGCCAGGACCGTAAGAACGGCCTTTAATGGCGTTCTGAAGTTGCGCTACAGCCCGACCTGCCGCACCACCTGGGCGTCTGTTCCCTCGAACTTTTATTATTACTATCTCGACCATTCAAGTTACTTCGATCCCGCGGCAACAGGCCTTCGAAAGAGAAACTACAATCAAGGCGGTTGGATGCTCAACGATGCAGGTTTTTTTAATGAGACCTGCGCTGCTACGAGTAACTCCGGTTTCCACTGCACCGGTTTGTACTAAAGAGGTTTTAATTAATTGTCATTTCGTCGCCCCGGCGAAAGCCGGGGTTTAGAAAATGGGACGATAGAATCAGACCACGGTTAATTGACGGCGGTTGTTAATAACCGTGGCCTGACCAGGCGCCAGGCATCGCTTCCAGCAACGTCGGTGTAATCTCCAGCACCTTGCGGTCGCCGCCCGGTGCCCACCAGAACCAAACGGTACGCACTGGCTCGGTGCCGTTATTCACCATGCGATGCAGCATGTTCGGTGCGTGATAAATCGCCATGCTGGGCTCGGCGATAAAAGTTTCGTCGCCGACGGTCCATTCCGCCGTTCCACTTAATACGAAATAAATCTCCGGTGCTGGATGCGCATGTGCCGGATAGTAGCCGCCCGCATCGATGTCCTGAATGCCCATCGACACCTCCGGTTGGGCGATGCCTGATCCGAGCGGCCCGGGGTTGCCGATCAATGTCTTCCAACGAAAGATGCGTTGTAGCTCTTCCGGGTAAAAAATCGCCGTCGTCCAATCGACTTGGTTGATGTGCAGATGGCTGTGCGACTTCGTTGGAGTGCTCATGACCGGTTCTCGCTGACGTTTTAGTTGGACCGAGCGCTAACTCTAGACTAGGCTGAAGGTTCTTTAAAATGAATAATTATGAATTCTGAGTTCTCATGATGAGAAACATCGATCTCGTCGCTTTGAGCATTTTTAAGACCGTTGCTGAAGAGGGTGGTATCGCCCGTGCCGCCGCCAAGCTGCATCGTGTGCCGTCGAACGTCACGACGCGCGTACAGCAACTGGAGCGGCGCTTGGGCGTGCAATTATTTTTCCGGCAGAATCGCCGATTGGTGCTGTCGCCGCAGGGGCAGATTTTGCTGACCTATGCCGAGCAGTTACTGCGGTTGGCGACCGAGGCGGAAGCGGCGCTGCGCGATGACACACCGCGCGGCCCGCTGCGGATCGGTACGATGGAGAGCACGGCGGCGACGCGATTGCCGCCGGTGCTGGCGCGTTATCATCGGACCTATCCGCAGGTGCGAATTGAATTGATCACCGGCACGGTGGTCGCATTGATGGCCAAGGTTGTCGACAACGACATCGAGGCGGCGTTCGTCGCATCGGCGGCCATTGTTAAGGGGCTCGACTCGCAGCCGGTGTTCGTCGAAGAGTTGGTGTTGATCGCGCCGGCGAGCTTTGCCAAGGTGAAAACGGCGAAAGACCTGAACGGCGCGACCGTGCTCGCCTTCGGCGTCGGCTGTCCTTACCGCCGATGCTTGGAAGAGTGGTTGGCACGAACACGAGTTGCGCCCGCGCGCATCATGGAATGCAACTCCTATCACACCATCGTCGCCTGTGTCGCTGCTGGCACCGGCGTCGCGGTCGTTCCGCGAGCGGTGATCCGTGCCGTGCCGGCGGGCAAAGTGGTGCAGACTTTTTCGTTGCCGTCGGACTTGTCGAAAACGCGGACCGTGCTCGTTTGGCGCAAGGGCTATCGTTCGCCTGCGCTAGATGCGTTACGCAAGGAGCTCGGCAAGGGTGGCGGCTGTTAGTAACTAGTGTCCCGAGTCGAATGGCACTTACTTAAGCCGCGGCACGCTCTAGCTCCCTCCCCCTCAGGGGGAGGGCTGGG
>JACQFZ010000004.1 GCA_016199745.1 Gammaproteobacteria bacterium | reverse complement strand
GCCGGCCGCACTCGTCGCTTGACGGGCAGACGCCGGATACCGTGTACTTGAATTGGTTGCCGTCGTCCCAGGCAGCATAGTCGACAGAGCTATCACTTTATCGTTGGTGGAAAAGTGTCTTAACGAACGGGGCCACTTCTCAGGGAGCTACGCTAGTGCGGACCAAGAAGTTTTGTCTGATTTGCATTTCAAACCAGGCGAAAAAAAATATGCGTTAGTGATCAACAATGACAAAAAGGTTTGCCGCTACATGTTAGATGTCTTAAACGGCAAAAAGAATGACGTTGATGCAGTGGAATGGATGCATTACGGAAGACCGGAAGACAGTACCTTTAACTACGGGGCTGAATATGCAACGTTTGATATAAATAACGACGGACGCAATGAAACGGTAGTCCGGTGGCATGGAAGCATTACGTCTGTCGACGTCGATTCGCTATTTATATTTTCAGGCGATGTTTCATTAAGATCTCTTCAACAATTCTCCGAATTGGAAGAGCACAGTATCGGTACTGTCCGGATTCAACATTCGTATGAGTTGCAATTATTGCCGCCTTTACCTCATGAAGGCTGGATGCAGGCGAATAAGCAATATTTTCCCGCCTTGACGTCATACACCTCGATACACCCATTTTCATTGAAGGGTGAATATTATGTGCTCTTATCGGAGTCTTCGGACGTTAAGTTGGACCCGCAATTGATAGTTGTCGCCCAATACAAGAAAGGGCGTGTTTCTTCGGCAGACCAGTCTCAGATGAGAGATATCTGTTACCTAAGCCGCCCGGCAATTCGTGCCTCAATGAAAAGATATTGAGTAGAACATAAAAAATTATTAAGGGGATTTTATGCTAACCGGCTTGCACACTAATTGGATTACCACTTTCTGACCCCTTGGTCCCGTGTGCAGTCTCGAAAATTTCGATATCGGAAGGAAAACAATGACACGCAATAATCAGCCGAACACAAACGAGGAAAGAATTTCCCTCCGAACGCTTCGCTATTGCTCTGTTGCCAATACCCTTGTCTTGTTTCTAATGCACTTTTTGTTTGCCTTAAGTTTATCTGCATGCGCTTCTGAGATCTCGAAAGATATATCGTCGAATAGCTTTGAGGGTACGTGGGAACCTGAATCAGAAAATTATTGGGGACTCGGAGATCTTGTTATTGAAAACGATACTCTCACGTGGGGTAATTGCTTAAATGTGTCGTACAGCGTACTGAAAGTGGAACCTGGTACTTACTACCTCGAATTGGCTCGTAACCAAGTATGTAGGCTCAGAGGCGATGCGTCTTTTCTGATACTTGAACCCAAGCCTAGCAAAGTTGAGGTATCAATCTGCAAAGATAAGTCAGAGTTGGGTAAGGAAAGGAAAGATCGTTTATGTTCGCTGGGCGTCCTTCGCAGGAAATAACTCGGCTCAGTATTGGTGCGTTCAATTAGATAGAAAAAGGGGAGAATAAATATGGCACTTATACAAAGACCATCTACAAATTTTAATGAAACTGCGTTTCAGTTCATATGGAGAGGAGAAGGTTTCGAGCCGGGTGTCTACGGCGATCTCGTCGGTGTACCGACGATTGGTTTTGGTTACGCGCTGGCCATTAAGAATGCACAAGGCACCTGGGCACTTAAGGGGACCTTAGCCTCAGACTTCAACGCTATCGGCATAACGATAACGGCGGGTCAGCAAACGACGCTTAACGATATTGTGACGGCGCTCAACGCTGGCAATACGCAGCAAGCGCGGAATTTGTCTGATGGTCTCGGTGATCAAATCGGTGCCGGCGACATTCGTACTATTTCTCAGCAGGAAGGCCGCACACTTTTTGACTTAGAACTCAATCGCGCTCTCAATGCAGTTCGTGATCGTTTCAACAGTTTTTTAGGCATTGTGGCCGGAAACGCATTATTTGTATCTCTTCAGGATACCGAGGAGATGGTCGCGTTAGCTTCGATGGCGTACAACTCACCAGCGCTTATTGGCCAACGACTCACGCTCGCACTATCGAATGGTGACCGTGCGGAGGCATGGTTCGAGATTCGATATGACAGCAATGGCGGTAATAGCCAATCGTCCGGTATCGCTAACCGCCGCTACCGTGAATCCGACCAATTTGGTTTGCACAACGAAGGCGTAATCGCCGCTACCGACACGGACGCCAAAGCGGCGTATCGCATGTACACCCGTCATCGCCAGACCATCCTGGATTACGAGCAGCGGTATAGCCCAATTACTACCGGTAGTGATCCCATCACGATTAAACTCGACGGCGCCCGCAACTACTTGCGCGACACGTATATTACGCAGCTCGGTGTGAATATCGGACTGACCGGCGACATTCTCGTCGGCGAAGACCAAACCACGATTTATTACGGCAAGACCGATGACGACTACGGCCTTATCGGCACTGCGCTGAACGACCTCATCTTCGGCGAATCCGGAGAAGACTATATCTATGGCCAAGCCGGCGACGATGTTATCTACGGCGGTACCGGTAGTGACGCCCTAAACGGCCAACAAGGTAACGACTATATCGACGGTGGCAATGGCAATGACACCTATTTCTACAAAGTCGGCGACGGCCATGACACTCTTGTCGATTCCGATGGCATCGGCCGTATCATTTACATTGACGCCACCAACCATTACTCCACCCTTGCCGGTGGCTATCGCCCCCAAGGCCAATCCGGCAGCTACCAAAGCGACGATGGCCACTTTACCTACACCTTAACCGGCACTGTCCTTACCGTCGTTGCCGACGGCACCACCATCCTGACCATTAATAATTACCAGCCCGGACAGCTTGGTCTCCGTCTCACCGACCTTGTCCAAAACCGCGTCAGTACAACCACGAACGGCACCGACGACGCCGATCTCATCAGTGGCGACGGCATCCTCACCGCTGCCGCCGGCAATGATCTCGTGCGCGGTGGCGCCACCGACAACCAAGGCAGCCCCGGCATCATCGGCGGCACCGGCAACGACTGGCTCAACGGCAACGAGGGCAATGACTGGTTAGAAGGCGGCGACGGCAATGACTTTTTAGCCGGTGGCCCCGGCCACGACATTCTTAAAGGCGGAGATGGCAACGACTTCCTCGTCGTCTATGCCTCAAGCGGAGCGGCCGAAGCCGTTCCTTATTACGATCCTGACGGTGTCGGTGGCGTCGGTCCTTCGGCCGTCACGCAAGATCTCTGGCGTGCCGCTTATCAAAACTGGGAATGGAGTGTGGCATTTCTATTAGGCCAATCGAGTGGCCGGATTGAGGTTAATCGCAATTTTACCTTCGACGGTCCGAACGTCACCAATCCCAATGCCGTACGTTATGTCGAATACGTTTCCTACGATCTTGCCTCGATCGATACTCAGGGCGATAGCCTCTTTGGTGGCAACGGGGACGACGTTCTTTGGGGCTATCTGGGCGACGACCTGCTCGATGGAGAAATCGGTAACGACTATCTCTTGGGCGATGAAGGCAATGACACCTTATTAGGTGGTACCGGTAATGATTTTATCGCCGGCTCTTTGGGGAACGACATTATTATTGGTGGCCCCGATACGCTAAATGTCGGGGAGACCGACAACGATGCGCTTTATGGCGAAGAGGGTGACGACCTAATCTTCGGTGGCGCCGGCAATGACATCATCGAAGGCGATTTCAGTAATCCCAACTTAACGCTCGATCGTCACGGTAGAGACATTCTTTACGGCGGAAGTGGCGACGATAGCCTCTATGGTCAAGGCAACGATGACCTTCTGAATGGCGACGCCGGTGCCGATGAACTCGTCGGCGGTCAGGGCAACGACATCCTTTACGGTGGCGCCGACAACGACAATCTCTTCGGCGATGCCAGCGATCTTGCTGCTGATCAGCAGGGCAACGACAGTCTGTATGGTGAAGCGGGTGACGATTATCTCCGCGGTTTCGGCGGCAATGACTTATTAGACGGCGGCAGTGGTAATGATCAGCTCGTCGCCGAAGCCGGCAACGACAATCTATCGGGTGGCGATGGCAACGATATTTTGTACGGCATGGACGGCGACGATCTGTTGCAGGGTGGTGGGGGTAACGACACCCTCGTCGGTGGTGCCGGCCGCGATATTTTGGAAGGCGGCCAAGGCAACGACACCCTCTGGCGTGATCAAGATGACATTGTCGTTTATCACGTTGGCGATGGAGTCGATACCGTCATGTTCGGCACAGGGGCTGGTGCGATCGAGATCGATGGTTATGGCATCAGCCAATTCCAAATCGGCCAAGCGCAGGGTGCAGACGGCTGGCAATACCTAACGCTCACTAGTGGCACCGATAGTATTTCCATTCAGGGTGGTTTCCTGTCTGCGAATCAGACATTCACTATCGATGGTGAAGCGCTTAACCAACAACAGTTAATGACCTATGCTCCAGCAATGAATCTTATCGGCACCGTTGGTGGCGACACGATTTACGGCAGCAATCAGAACGACGTGTTGTATGGGTACGTAGCCCTCGGAGAAGATGGCGGCGATGTTCTGTATGGCCAAGGTGGTGACGATATTATCGAAGGTGGTGCGGGTGATGATGTCCTAGAAGGGGGTGCTGGTAACGATCTATTGAAAGGACAAGCGGGTAACAATGTTCTTCGCGGTGGCGAAGGTAGTGACATTCTGTATGGTGGAAATGAGAGTGATGTCTTAGACGGCGGAGCCGGCAACGATACGTTATCCGGTGGTTTAGGCGCGGACACCTACCTGTTTGGTCGCGGTGATGGACAGGATGTAATTGCTGGCACATCTTCGTTAAGTCGAGTGGTATTCGATGCAGATCTAACTGCCGCCAATATTGCGGTGTCGTTTAGTGGATCGGATCTAGTTCTGGCAATTAGTGGAACCAGTGAAAGTTTGACACTCCGCGACTTTTCCGTTGCCGGTCAATCTCACTTAGGCAACTTTATATTCTCCGACGGTTCACGGTTATTTGCCTCCACCGCTGGTAATGATCTTATTTTAGGTACCGACGGTAACGATGCTCTTTCGGGAGGCGGAGGCAGCGATCAAATTTTCGGATTTAATGGAGATGATGTTATCGACGGTGGTGACGGAGACGACATGCTTGTCGGCGAAGATGGTTGGCTCGGTTCTACTGGCGGCAATGACGTTTTAACCGGCGGAGCCGGGAGGGACAATATATATGGCGAAGGTGGAAACGATACGTTAGACGGTGGGACCGGTAACGATTTCCTGTATGGAGGTTATGGTAACGACACTTATGTTTTTGATGTGGGATCTGGCCGAGATGAAATACGAGAGTTTGGTACCGATACGGATAGGGATCGAGTTGTCTTCGGAGCGTCAATAACAGTTTCTCAGGTCGATGTAACTGCTAACGGCAACAATCTCGTTCTCTCGCTTCTTGGCACGTCGGATTTATTGACGGTTGTAGATTTTTTCAGCGCTCTTAACCGTCGGGTAGAGGACTATTTGTTTCAAGACGGTAATTCGCTATTCAGAACAGCGGGCACTGCAGCTAGTGACTATTTAATGGGCGGTGCATTTTCCGATAGTTTGTCGGGACTCGATGGAAACGACTCGATTTGGGGATTAGAGGGGAACGACACGCTTAATGGTGGCAACGGTGTCGATAGTTTGAACGGAGGTGCAGGCGATGACGTGTTACGTGGCGGAAGCGGAAACGATTCGCTGTCGGGAGACGTGCCAGAGTGGGTCTCGGGTTCGTTTGGAAATGACGTTTTGTATGGCGAAGATGGTGACGACTATCTAGCGGGGTCGGGTGGCGACGATATCCTTGATGGAGGAACTGGCAGTGATCAGTTAGCTGGCGGTGCGGGTGCTGATACCTATTTATATGGCCGAGGGTACGGGAACGATCTGATTTACACCGACTACCGTAACAATGAAGACCAATTGCGTTTGACGGGAAATGTCTCGCCTTGGGACGTGGAGTTTGTGTTGGCGAGTTTCGACGGTACCGCGCCTGATGACCTAGGTATCTCGCTCGGTTCTGGTGATCAGCTTATCGTTCAGGCGTGGTTCGAGTCGTGGGCCACTACGAGAGATCGCCTGAGACAAATCAGTTTCGGTAACGAATTAACCATCAGCATGGGGGATTTAAGAGTTGGCACCTCAGGAAACGACAGCCTCGTCGGTACTGATAATGCGAGCATCCTCGCGGGCGGCGATGGCAGTGATACGGTGCAAGGTCAAGGTGGCGATGATTTACTTTACGGCGATGCAGCAGCAGATGTTCTATACGGCGGGGCCGGAAATGACACATTAGTTGGAGGTGCCGGTGACGATACGTTGGAGGGAGGGGTGGGGGACGATGTCTACGGATTTCGTACTGGTGATGGGACCGATTTAGTAACGGATATTAGTGGATTCGATCGAATCAGTTTTGGCAATGGAATCTCTACTAACAACTTATCTGTTAATCAGGATGGGAATAATCTGCGGATTGACTATGGAATGTCGAGTACGTTCAGAATCGCTGACTGGTTCGTGGGCAATCGGATCGAACGTTTCTCTTTCGCCGATGGGACGGTTCTCACCGATGCCGAAATGCAGGCGCTTATCGGGCAAGCCCCGATCAATAATCCACCAACGGTCGCCGCATTTTTAATCGACCAAGTAGCGGCCGAAGACGCGACGTTCACGTATACAGTTCCCGCGGGTTCTTTTGCTGATCCAGAAGGCGGAAACCTTACCTACAGCGCAAGTCGCCCAGATGGCACCGCATTGCCAGCATGGCTCAACTTTAACGCCACGACTCGCACTTTCAGTGGTACGCCGGCCAATGGCAATGTTGGTACGTTTGACGTACGAGTGACCGCTACCGACATCGGCGGTCTTTCCGTCTCGGATGTTTTTGTACTCAACGTCAACAACACCAATGACGCTCCTACTGTTGTCAATTCAATTTCGGATCAAACGGCAACCGAAGACAGCACATTTACCTATCAGGTGCCAATCAATACTTTTGGCGATATCGATATAGGTGACACGCTGACTTTTGCTGCAACTCTCAGCGACGGTAGTGTGCTTCCTGTCTGGCTTATATTTAATGCGGCGACGCGGACGTTTAGCGGAACGCCTGGCAACAGTAATGTTGGTTCGTTCGATATCCGGGTTGTTGCTACCGATAGCGGTGGTGCTTCAGTCGCAGATGTATTTCACCTGACGGTGAACAATGTCAACGATGCGCCTACATTGACTAACCCCGTTGCGGATCAGATCGGTCAGGAAGGGACTTCGTTCACTTATACCGTTCCAGTCAATTCATTCAGCGACGTTGACATCGGCGATACGTTAACGTTCAGCGCTAGCCGAAGTGATGGTTCGGCGCTTCCGTCTTGGCTCGCATTCAACAGTGCGACTCGTACCTTCTCCGGTACTCCAGGCAGTGCCGATGCCGGTACGTACAGTCTCCGAGTCACTGCTACCGACACGGCAAGCGCGAGTGTTTCCGACATCTTTGTCGTTACTATCGCCGACGTTCCGAGCGGCCCCATCCTCGGCACCAGTGGCGATGATGCATTGACCGGCACTTCCGGGAATGACGAACTGCGGGGGCTGGCGGGCAACGACACGCTAACCGGCAATGCCGGCGACGATCTCTTAGACGGCGGCACCGGTGTGGACAGTATGACCGGCGGCAGCGGCAACGATACTTACATCGTCGACGACGCCGGTGACATCGTCACTGAAGGTTCGAGCGGCGGGACCGATACGGTGCAAGCCAGTGTCACCTACACGCTCACGACCAACGTCGAGAACCTCACGTTGACCGGCACGAACGCCATCAACGGCACCGGCAACACCCTCGCCAACGTCATTACCGGTAACTCGGCAAATAACAGTCTTAGCGGCAGCTCGGGCAACGACACGCTGTATGGAATGGGCGGCGACGATTCGCTCAATGGTGGCACTGGTAACGATACGATGATCGGCGGAATCGGCAACGATACCTATACCGTCGACAGCACCAGCGACATCGTTACCGAAAATGCTGGTGAGGGCACCGACAAGGTTAATAGCTCGGTTACGTACACGCTCACCAACGACGTTGAGAATCTTACGTTAACCGGTAGCACTGCCATCAACGGCACTGGCAATGCGCTCGACAACATTCTGACCGGCAATAGCGCCAACAACACACTCACCGGCAACGCTGGAAACGACACCCTCGATGGCGGCAACGGGTCCGACACTATGACTGGCGGTACCGGCAACGATACCTATGTCGTCACCAGCACCGGCGACATCGTCACCGAAAATGCAAACGAAGGCATCGATACTGTCCAAAGTTCCATCACCTATACGCTCGGGACCAACCTCGAAAACCTAACCCTCACCGGTGCTACTGCCGTCAACGGCACCGGCAATGCACTCGATAACATTTTGACCGGCAATACTGCCAACAACACACTCACCGGTAACGCCGGTAACGATACGCTCGATGGTAAAACGGGCAGCGATACCTTGAAGGGCGGCACGGGCGATGACACCTATATCGTCGATAGCACCGGCGATATCGTCACCGAATTGGCGAATGAGGGTACCGATACGGTCGTTAGCGCTATTACTTACACGCTCGGCGCCAACGTCGAAAATCTGACGTTGAGCACGGCTGCCAACCTTAACGCGACCGGCAACACATTGAACAACACGCTTACCGGTAACAGCGGTAACAACACGCTTACCGGTCTCGGCGGCGACGACATTTACCTCGTCAACCTCGGTTCCGGGCAAGACGTTGTCATCGACAGCGCCGGTAACGATTCGGTTCGCTTTGGTAACGGCGTTGTCGCGAGCGATTTGACGGTGTCGCGTGCGGTCGATGATTTGGTTGTCGCGCTCAACGCTTCCGACCGAATCACTGTGTCGAACTGGTTTACGGGCAGTCGGATCGAGTTGTTCACTTTCGTCGACGGTAGCAACTTGACTGCCGCCCAGATGGAAGCGCGCATCGGTGGTGCGCCGCCGAATACGGCGCCGGTCTTGACTAACGCTATCGCCGATCAGGCGGCCACGGAAGACAACGCCTTCTCGTTCCAAGTTCCAGTCAACACCTTCGCAGACCCGAACGACACGCTGGCCTACAGTGCCACATTGACGGACGGCAGCCCACTGCCGAGTTGGCTCAGCTTCAATTCGACGACGGGTACTTTCAGCGGCACGCCATTAAACGGCAACGTCGGCAGCACGAACGTGCGCGTTACCGCCACCGACACGGGTGGACTAACGGTGTCGGACGTGTTCGCCATCACCGTAGCCAACGTCAACGACGCGCCAACGGTAGCGAATCCCATCCTGGATCAAACCGCGAGCGAAGACGCAGCGTTCAGCTTCCAGATGCCGAGCAACAGCTTTGCCGATGTCGATGTCGGCAATACATTGACTTACACTGCCAGCCGCAGCGACGGTAGCGCGTTACCGTCATGGCTCAGCTTCAATACCGCCACACGTACATTTAGTGGAACCCCCGGCAACAGCAACGTCGGTAGTATGGATGTGCGTGTTACGGCCACCGACCCGAGTGGGGCTGCAGCGACCGACATCTTCACGCTCAACGTCACTAATACCAATGACGCCCCAACGCTAGCAAACGCCATCCCCGATGGCACCGGTAGCGAGGGCAGCGTATTTACCTATACGGTTCCCTCTACCACTTTTGCTGATGTCGATGTGGGTGATACGTTGAGTTACAGCGCTAATCGCAGCGACGGTAGCGCGTTGCCATCGTGGCTCAGCTTCAATGGGACGACCCGCACATTCTCGGGTACGCCCGGGAGCAACGACGCTGGCGCTTATAGCATTCGCGTAACGGCGACTGATAGCGCGGGTGCCAACGTCAATGACATCTTCGTGCTCACCATCGCCGATGTCCCGGTCAGCAATCCATCGCCGACCTTGGCGAATGCTATTTCCGACCAGGTTGCCCCCGAAGACGCGAGTTTCAGCTTCGTGGTTCCGGCCAACACATTCTCGGATCCAGGCGACACGTTGACTTACAGCGCAATCCGCGCCGACGGCTCGGCGTTGCCCACATGGCTCAGCTTTAATAGTACGACGCGGATCTTCAGTGGGACGCCGGCCAATGGCAATGTCGGCGCCGTCGATGTTCGAGTCACGGCCACTGACACCGCCGGCGCTACTGTTTCCGATGTCTTCACGCTGAACGTAACGAACGTTAACGACGCACCGGTACTGTCGAACGCGATCCCCGACAAAGCCGGCGCCGAAGGTAGCGCCTTCAGCTACGTCGTTCCGGCCAACACCTTCAGCGATGTGGACGTTGGTGACGTGTTGACCTACAGCGCCACTCGCAGTAACGGTTCATCGTTACCCTCATGGCTCAGCTTCAATGCGACGACTCGCACCTTCTCCGGTACGCCGGGAAGCGCCGATTCTGGGACGTATGACATTCGTGTCACCGCCACCGATAGCGCCGGCGCGAGCGTCAATGATGTCTTTGCGTTAACCATCGCCGACGTGCCGTCGGGCGGTCCCAACACGGCTCCGGTTGTCAGTGCGCCGTTGTCCGATCAATTCGCGGATGCCGGTGCGGCGTTGACCTATACCGTGTCCGCTGCCACTTTCACGGACGTCGGTGACACGCTGGCCTACAGTGCGAAATTGGCTAACGGCAGCGCGCTACCGGCCTGGCTCAGTTTCAATCCGGCGACGCGCACTTTCAGCGGCAATCCCACGGCTTCGCAAATCGGTACCCTGGCGCTGCAGGTGACCGCTACCGATACCGGCGGCTTGACTGCCAGCACTCCACTCACTCTGAACATCGCCAACCGCATCAATGGCGGCTCGTATTGGGCTGTCGTTGTCGGCACCGCCAACGTTGACCATATCCTCATGCCCAACGACGGTGGCGATGCGTACGGCGGTGCGGGTAATGACTTAATCGAAGGCGGCGTGAACGGCGAGTCGCTCAACGGCGAAGCCGGCGACGACACTTTCTTGATCGTCGGCAACAACGCCAACGCCGATCAGGTCAACGGCGGTCTAGGTTTCGACCGTATCCTTGGCAGCGAAGGCGATGATCGCATTCGTCTTTACGACTACCAGAACGACAACACCGTCGAGCTTATCGATGGCAGGGGTGGGACCAATCTTATTTCCAGCGACGTCTATTGGAGTGTTCTCGATCTGCGCAACACCACGCTTAAGAACATTCAAGGCATCGAAGCGGGGAACGACGGCGCGTTAATTTACGGTAGTCAAGGCAACGACACCATCCAGGGCGGTATCGCCGATGACGATCTCACCGGCGAAGGCGGCAATGACATCCTCGGTGGTGGTGCCGGCAACGATACGCTCGCTGGCGGCATCGGCAACGACACGTATCGCTTCAATCGGGGTGACGGCCAGGATGTTGTTAACGAAAACGACGCTACTAGCGGCAATCAAGACGCGGTTCTCTTTGGCGTCAATCCGCTCGATATTGTCTTCATTCATAACGGCAACAACTTGCAAATGCGTCTGCACGGGGGTAGCGACACCCTCACTGTCAATTCATGGTATCTCGGCAATTCCTATCATACGGAAACGCTGAAGGCGGCCGACAATCGTCAGATTGCCGATAGCCAAGTCGAGAGCCTCATCCAGGCGATGGCAAGCTTCAGCGCTAGCCATGGTGGTATCACTTGGGACCAGGCTATCGATCAGCGGCCGCAGGAAGTGGAAAGCGTGATAGCGGCGTATTGGCACGCGTAGATATTGCCCTCGCCTGGCCTTCTCTTCATGCAGCGGCGCGAGGGGAAGCAGTTAGGAAAGTGTAGGGTGGGCAACGTATTCTTGCCCACGCGGATATGCGGAAAACCACGTGGGCAGAACAGCGCTGCCCACTCTACATTGAATTATTTAGAGCGTCCTTAGTGTGTTATCGCAGCCACTTATTGATCGCGCTTAAGTCGTCTTC
This sequence comes from Gammaproteobacteria bacterium, assembly GCA_016199745.1. Taxonomy (NCBI): domain Bacteria; kingdom Pseudomonadati; phylum Pseudomonadota; class Gammaproteobacteria; species Gammaproteobacteria bacterium. The sequence goes on along the minus strand of JACQFZ010000004.1, from coordinate 105,129 downwards.
ATTGAGTGTGCCAGCGCTCTGTTTCAACCGCAGGAAAGCGAGTAGGTAGCCATAGCGCGCCTCCGCGTAGTCGCGTTTGGCACGGTATAAATCGCGTGTGGCATCGAGTACATCGATCGTGTGATACAGACCGGCGCGCTGGCCTTCGGTCTTGGCGTTAAGGACGGTTTCGCCGGCACCGACGGCTTGTTTCAGCGCTTCGGACCGGGCTTGCGCGCCCCGAACTTCGCGGAAGGCGGTACGGGCAGAGCGTTCGGCGTTGCGGCGACGGGCTTCGAGCTCTTGCAGGGCAGCATCGTGGCGGAACTCGGCTTCACGGGTGCGGGCGAGGACGATCCCGCCTTGGAATAGCGGCAGATTCAGTTGCAGGCCGATAGATTTACGATCGGTGCGAACGCCGGGACCGGAGATCGATTCGGAGTCGTCGATGCGGCTGGTGCTGCCGACGATATCGATCGTCGGTGCGTGAGCGGCTTCGTTGCGGGCAATATCTTCGCGTGCCACGGTTACTGCTTCGGCAGCGGCACGTACCGTCAGATTCTGCGTGAGCGCCGCTTCGGCCCAACGGTCGACTTCCGGTGGGTCAGGCGTGAGTAGCGGAATGTCGTCGCCGAGCGAGGCAAGCCGGTCGGGAATGCGCCCGATAATTTCCCGCAACGCTTGCTGTCGATCCTCCAACTGGTTGGCGGTTTCTATCTCTTGAGCGATAGCGACCTGCATCCGTGCACGTGCATCTTCCACCTCGGTGAGGCTGGCAACGCCCTCCTGATGTTTGGCGCGCGCGGCATCTAGGCTTTTGGTCAGTGTTTCTTTTTCCGCGGCGGCCAGTGACAACGTATCGTGTGCCAGCAGTATCTGTAGGTAAGCCTCGGCCAGGCGTAGCATCAATTCATGGCGGGCGGCTGTGTGCTCTGCCTCAGCCTGGCGGATTTCTGCGTTGGCTTGGCGTATGCCGGCGAGTGCAGCCGTGTTGAGTAACGGTTGTGTCAGATTCAGAGAGTATTGGCCGCTGCGATAGCCGATGCTTCCAGCCGGCTGCGTGAAGATGGTTTGATCGGTGGTAGTGTCTTCCGAATTTCGACTGCTGGATGCGCGCGCATCCAGCTGCGGCAACAGCGCGGCACGTGCTTCCGGCAATCGTTGCTGCAACGCCTGGTAATTAGCCTCGGCGGCACGAAAGCGTGGGTCACTGGTGAGTGCGGCTTGATATAGCGACAATAAATCTTCCGCGTGTGCAACAGATAAAGCGACCGCGTTTAGCAATATGCCGGTGAGAGCGCTGCGCCAGAAAAATCTGCTTGAGTGGATCGCTTGGGATGGCGCTAGCGTTTTTGGACGTCTGGTTATGAATCGCATAGAAGCTGTATTTCTTATGTCGTACAAAGAAACCGCAATTTAGGGGAGGGTAAGCGGTGCGTCTAGTAAAAGTATTACTTATGGGCGTTACGCTCGTCGGTTGCGCCTTATTTAAGGAATAGGAAGCACTTTTCGTCTTGCCGATGACCCTAACCCGGATCCGACACCGGTAACATCGAATCGGTCCAGACGGATTCGCTACCACATTTTTTGAGGCGCTGATCGCTACATCGTAATCCGTGTTTCCGGGGGTTAGTTTGCGGGTTGAGCCGCGGAGCAAGTTAGCGTGGGATTTCGTCGCGGAACAATTATTGGTGTAAATTAAGCATCGGAGTTTTATCCACAGGGAGTTAACGTATGGCAAAAGTGAAGGGCAATAACCGCAGTAAATCGGCGCCAGCGCCGACAATTCGACCGACCGCCGGTTTGTCGCCGGGTGTTCGACCGGATTTAGAGTCCTCAGTCACCTCTATCGCTACCGAAACACGGCAAAAAATGATCCAAGAGGCCGCCTATTTTCGTGCGGTTGCCCGCGGTTTTCAGGGTGGTGATCCGATCGACGACTGGTTGGCCGCAGAGGCAGAAATCAATCGGACGTTGCCACGACCGTCGAGCTGAGGGTTATGTCCGTCTGCCGGCAAGCCTAACGACTAACTGACGTTCGGCGACGGTCGACGGTAAACGCCGAGGGTGCGAGCCCAATCGGCTAGCATTTGTGCTCGCGCTCTCGGGTTAGTCGCACTGTCGAGCAGCCGTTTCACATCGACTGGAATCGTCAACGATTGCCAGCCGTCGTCAGCGGCGCAATCGACGCGTACCTGCCAGTGTGCTCCCTCGCAAGGTTCTACCTCGAATAGGTAAGCGGGTAAGCCAAGCTGATCTAGCAGCATCCCTGTCGCTTCTTTAGCCTGCGCCAGGTTAAGGGTTGTGAGGTTCACCATGGCGTTCTCCTTTCGTAGATAGTTCCTGGTACGAATGGCACTTAACTTAAGCAAAAGCCGAAGTGCATCAGCCGCCACTCCCTCCTCCTCAGGGGGGTGAGGCGGAGCTTTCGTGAGTGTCCAGTGGACACTCACGCCGCCGAACGGGCGCACGAGATTTTCGTGCGCACTGGGCGGGAACAGCCGGGGTGGGGGTGGGTTTTTTTTCAGTAACGATCACAACCCACCCCCATCCTGTTTCCTGCCCAGGGCGCACGAAAACCAGTGCGCCCGCTCGACGGCGCCGATGCATGTTAAATGCATCGGCGACAACTCCGTCTCGCCCCCCTGAAGGGGAAGGGACCTGCTAATAAGTTCGGGGTCGGTCAGTTTAGTAACATAGTCGAGTTAAGTAAGTGCCATTCTTCCTGGTACCTGTTAGTCGGCTGCTTCTTTTTGTTCAACCGCTGCTGCTCGGTTTAATTCTTGCTGTTCCGGTTGAGAAATGAAGGGCATTGGTCGACGACTTCTCGTCGGGAAGTGGGCTCGTTGGCTTGACCTGTGCTGGTTCGAGGGATAGGTTCGACGGCAGGCATGAGGAGAAAGTCTATGAGTATTGCCAAGACCGTTGTCGATTGCCTGCAGCAAAATCGTATTGCCTATGCTGTTGTTGCCCACCCCCGCACCACTTGCACCCGTAACACCGCCGACTGCACCCATATTCCGGCCGATCGCATGGCCAAAGCCGTGGTGCTGGCGGATGGCGGCGGTTATGTCATGGCCGTCATTCCGGGTAGTCGGCATGTCAGCCTCAAGCGGTTGTCGCGCAAGTTGCGGCGCGAGCTGGCCCTCGTCGGTGAGGAAGGTTTAGCGCCGGTGTTCAAGGATTGTGAGCGTGGCGCGATTCCGCCGCTCGGACCCGCCTACGGGATCGAAACCGTGGTCGATGACAGCCTAGTTGGCCAGCCGGAAATTTATTTCGAAGCCGGCGATCACGAAGAGTTGATCCGCGTGAATGGCGAGCAGTTTGTGGCGCTGTTACGGCAAGCGCGCTACGGGCAGTTCAGTCATTAATCGCGGTCCGCTGCTTTCGAAAACCGTCAAGGCGCGGTAACTGTAATGTGAATATGCTACCTTCCGAAATAGGGAGGTGGCGCGCTTATGAAGATCGATATCACCGCAGGTTTGGTTGAGGGCGTGCGCTTCGTGCCCTCGCCGAACTGCGATGCTCGCCCGAACGGTTGTATTCCCGAAGTGCTGGTCATTCATGCCATCAGCCTGCCGCCGAGCCAATTTGGCGGGCCGGGCATCGAGCAGCTCTTTTGTAACCGATTGGATCCCACCGAGCATCCTTATTACGCCCAGATCAAAGATTTGCAGGTGTCAGCGCATCTACTGATATGTCGGGACGGTAGCGTCGTGCAGTTTGTGCCGTTGCACCTGCGTGCATGGCACGCGGGTCAATCGCAGTGCGAAAGCCGCACGCGCGTGAACGATTTTTCCATCGGTGTCGAACTTGAGGGAAGCGACGATATGCCGTTCGAGGATGCGCAGTATCGGTCGTTGACTGAACTCACACAGGCGCTACGGCGTGCGTATCCGGTTATCACGCCGACGCGCATTTACGGCCACAGCGATATTTCGCCCGGTCGCAAAACCGATCCCGGTCCGCATTTCAATTGGCGGCGCTACCGCGCGTCGTGCGACGGCTGAAGCTTGCTGTCCGCTCACAGCATGGGTAAATTTGGCCGATCGTTTCGTTATAAATCACAACAAGACCACGCTATTTAGCTTATGAGTGAACTATTACTTGCCATTCTGCTGGCCGTGGCACTCGATCGGTACCTGCCGGACCGGCACGGCTTCAAGCCGTTTGCCTGGTACCGCGACTGGGCCGAGTCTATCGAGCAACGTTTCAACGGCGGCAGCCGGGTTCATGGCATCGGTGCCGTGTTGCTGGCGATTCTACCGATTCTTGCCGCCGTCGTGCTCGCGCGTTATGTGCTGAGCCAGATGGGCGCCGTTCTCGGTTTCTTGTTCGATGTGCTTATCCTTTACCTCTGCCTCGACATTTTCCGCCTCGGCAACGATGCGCGCGGTGTCGCCGAGGCTTTGGATGCCAACGACTATCGCGAAGCCGAGGTGCATTACAAGCGGCTTTCCGGCAAGACGGTGCCCGATTTATCGGAGGCGGGGATTGCGCAGGCGACGGTCGAGTCGGTACTGAAGCACGGTAACTCGCTCGTAATTTCGCCGCTCTTTTGGTTTCTCGTGTTCGGACCGGCAGGTGCGGTAGCGCAGCGCTTAGCGCACATCCTCGACAAGCTTTGGGGTCATCGCTACGAACGTTTCGTCGAATTCGGTTGGGCGGCGGCGCGGCTAGACGATTTGCTGCAATGGATACCGGCACGTATTACCGCGTTGTCCTACGCCATCATGGGCAGTTTCGAAGATGCGTTGCATTGCTGGCGCCGACGCATGGGTATCTGGTCCGATATCAATAGCGGCCCACTATTGGCGTCCGGTTTCGGCGCGATGCACATGCAGAACTGCGAGGCTCTGAGCGAAGTGGATGAGTACGAAGAGCGGATCGTAAATTTGAGCGTGGTGCCGAATTCGAGCCATATTCGCGGCGTGGTCGCGCTCGTTTGGCGTGTGTTGCTTTTTTGGTTGGCGATCGGCTTATTGATGACCGGCGCGCATCTCGTCGGCCTGTTCACCCGCTAGTATCCTTCGTCCGTTCTAGCTGTCTTCTTTCTTTAACGGCCGCCAAAGCGTCTCCGGCGTTTTGGCGGCCGCATTTAAATAACGCGCGATCACAAACAGTAAGTCCGATAGCCGATTGAGGTATTGCAGCGCCAGCGGATTTACCGCCTCGGCGCGCGCTAAGGTCATGACGCGTCGCTCGGCGCGGCGGCAGATTGTGCGTGCCAAGTGCGTGAGCGCCGCCGCCCGGTTGCCGCCAGGAAGTACGAACTCTTTTAGCGGCGGCAGCGAGTCGTTCAATCCGTCGAGCGTTTGTTCGATGCGCGTAATCTGTTCTTCATTAATTACCGTTCTCCCCGGAATGCACAGTTCGCCGCCGAGATCGAAAAGCTCGTGCTGGACGACGGTTAACGAGTCGCATACTTCTTTCGGTAAGGTCTCGGTCAGAACGACACCGATGGCGCTGTTGAGCTCATCGACAGTGCCGTACGCTTCGACGCGCGCATGATCTTTCGATACGCGCGCGCCGTCGCCCAGTCCGGTACTGCCGTCGTCGCCGGTGCGGGTATAAATTTTGGAGAGGCGGTATCCCATCGTCTGTTGTCTGTGCGGTGGTTATGGATGGAGAGGTAGAAGCGTTAGCGAACACGGCCAATATAAACGGCGGTGCGTCTGAGGGTCAATTAACGACGCAAGATCGCTGTCGACCACGGTTTTGAGGTCGTGCAGATTGGCATGGATGTTTCTTGTTTAGCGCGCTCTGTGATAACGCGCTAGCTCGGTGACGATACTGTCGACCGGCAAGTCGTACTCGGCCATTGGGATTCGTTCGACGATCTGGCAGGCAAAAGCACCGCTCACGCGCTTTGGTAACGCCGCTCCGCGACGTTGGGCGTTGCCGAACAAGCCATCGTAGTAGCGCGCGCCATAACCTAAGCGATTGCATTGCGTATCGAAACCGAGGCCGGGGACCAGTGCCCAATCGATGGCATCGATGCCGATGGAAAGGTTCAAAACGGGCGTGGGCTCGAGGATGCCCCAGGGGTCGGGTTGGAGCGCCGCCAAATCAGCAACGCGATAGAGTTTCAGTGCGCGTTCCGCTTTGTCGACGCGCGGCAGTACTAGCGTCTTACCCAGTTGCAGAGTGTGTTCGAGAAACGGCCGTGTATTAATTTCTGTGCCGAAGCCGGAATAGGCGAGCACCGTTTGCGCTCGTCGATAGTCGGGGTCTTGTTCGATTAGTTCGAGAATGATGCGCGCCGCTTCGGCGCGCGCATTGGTGCCCATGAAGGCACGCGCCGCCAAGAGTTGTTTGCGCAGACGTTGTTTTTGTTCCGGCAACGACATCACGACACCGCTCCAACCGCAAGCCGCGGCAATTCCACCAATATACCGTGCTCCAACTTCAGCACTCGGTCGGCCACGTGAAAATAACGATCGTCATGGCTAACGACGATGGTTGTCATGCCTTGCGTTTTAAGCTCCGGCAAAATCGCCTCGTAAAAAATTTTTCGGAAGTAGGGATCCTGATCGGCGGCCCACTCGTCGAGTACCATGACCGAACGCTGTTCCATACAAGCAACGACCATCGCCAATCGTTTGCGTTGGCCGGTGGACAACGCTGTCTGGCTGAATTTTCCGTTTTGTACCGATACGGTGTCGTCGAGCTGCAATCGACCCAGTAGTCGCCGAGCTTGCGCATCGCTATCGGGCCCACTTTCCTGCGCCATGACTTGATCGAACAAAAAGAAATCGGTCAGCACCGCTGAGAACATCGCTCGGTATTGTCGGCGGCTAGTGTCGTCGATCGTGATACCGTCGACGTTGACGCGGCCGGAAGTGGGTGCCAGTAGCCCAATCAACAGACGCGTTAGCGTCGATTTACCGGCGCCGTTATGACCGACTAGAAAGATAAGCTCGCCGCGTCGTATCGTCAGATCCAGCGGGCCGAGCGCGAAATCGTCGTTGCCGGGATATCGATAGCTCGCACCGCGCAGTGTCAGCGCTTGCCAGTGGGTGCTAAGCGGCTCGGCAAAATCTTGTTGATTCGGTTCCGGCAAGCCGAGCGACGCGAGTTTTTGCAAGGAGATACGGGCGCTGATGATATGCGGTAGGTGGTTCATCGCCATATTGATCGGCTGACGGATAAACAATAAAACCAACGCAAACGCGGCGCCGAGGGCGGCGTCGCCCCAGTGCCAGTGATAAATCGCCCAAAATACCAGGCCGATCAAACCGAGCGTGATCACCGTCATCATGTGCAGATGCACGACCATATAACGGTCGGCCAGCGTTCGTAGCACCCGCGAGCGTTGCGCCGGGCCGTCCATGACCGAGCGTCGCACCCAATCGCCGCGGCGCTCGTTCAACAGCAACTCTTTGTGGCCGTCGAGTATCTGTCCGTATTGTTGCAGCAGGTTGTCTTCGAGCTCCCGGTCTTGGCGCAGCAGGTGTTGGAAACGGAATGTCAGCACACGTCCGACGGCGATCGTCAGCGCCAACGCGAGGAAGCACAGCAATGCCAAGTGCCAAGATAACCACAGCATGTAGCCGAAGCCGCCAAGCACCAGCGTCATGCTGTACATAAAGAACGGCAGTAGTACGAACCCTTCTTGCAGGCTCAAGACGTCTTTCGTCAGTGCCGCGTAAATCTTGCCCTTGCCGAGTTGGTTGATGTGTTCCAGCTCGGTCTGCAATACCTGCGTCAGCAGGCGGCCGCGCAGCTGGTAAATAATGCGGTAGCTCAATCCCGTCATCATCCACTGCGAAGCGACGCCGAAACCGAACGACGTGCACAACAGCAGTATTAACCACGGGCCATAATCCATGAAATATTGCCCGTGGCTGGCAATGCTTTCGTTGATGAAGTTGATAGTGGCGATATTCGCCAGGGCGCTGCCCATGACCAGGGCAGTACCCGGCAGCACGATCCAGCGGTTATTGCGATAAATCTCTCTTACCAGCGACACACGGTTGTCCTTTTGTATTTATGCCCTACAGTTACTGGGCAAAAACATGAATAATGACGCTACTGTGCATGAGGCGTGGATCTGTTGGCAATGACGATGCTTTCCCCATTACAACTCGAAAAGTTTAATTCCGACGGTTATTTGGTGTTCCGCGGGCGGGTGGCGCCGGCGGCGTGCGCTGAGATGCTGGCCGTTACGTACGAGCAGTTGCGGGCCGGCGTTGCACCGCTGGAATACGAAGCCGACGTCGGCTATGCCGGTGCGCCGGCGTCGCTCGATGCTCTGGGCGGCAAAACCGTGCGGCGCTTGCGCGATGCTTATTATCGGCATACTTGCTTCCGCGCGTGGGCGCGCGAACAGACATTGGTTAGTCAGCTGGCGCAGTTGTTTAATGAAGATGTTTGCCTGTCGTTGGCGCATCACAACTGCATCATGACCAAACATCCCGATTACGGCACTGCTACCGGTTGGCACCGTGATATCCGCTACTGGTCGTTTACTCGACCCGATCTTATTTCGGTGTGGTTAGCATTAGGTGCCGAGACGGTCACGAACGGCGGATTGCAGTTCATTCCCGGCTCGCATCGCATGGCGATTCAGCGCGAGCAACTCGATGAGCTGGATTTTTTGCGGCCGGACGTGCCGAGCAATCAATCGTTATTCGCTCAGGGTAGGGCACTAGAGCTGCAAAAAGGCGATGTGATTTTTTTCCACAGCGGGCTGTTTCATGCAGCCGGCAGAAACTCAACGAACGCGATCAAGACATCGGTCGTGTTCGTTTACCACGGCGTCGGTAATAAACCGGTCGCCGGGACAAAGTCGGCGGCGTCCGACGATATTTTACTCGGACGTTAATCCGGTTGCGGCGTTAAGCCTCTACGCCGCGAGAAGGGTCCCTCATCGTAGAACAAGGGTTACTACTTGGCACAGCAGTTATGGGCTATTTGCCGCGGTAGGCGGCGCGCTATGTTTTCACCGATTTTCTGAAGCAACGTGTTGGCAAGCATCTCAAAAAATTCGACGAAGGCTTCCGCCGTAACGCTTTTCTCTATGTCGTCTTCCTGCGCGTTGTGCCGGTGTTTCCGTTTTGGCTAATCAATTTGGTATCCGCCTTTACCAGTATATCGACCGGCACTTATGTAACGGCGACGGTGGTCGGCATGGTGCCGATCAGTTTCGTGTGGGCGCACTTGGGAGAATCGTTGGCGCACATCGATTCACCGGGCGATGCCTTATCAGGCGGTACGCTGATCGCATTGACGGTGCTCGGCTTGGTCGGTTTGGCGGCAATTCTCGGCAAAAATTTTATGTTCGGTAATCAGGCCAAACGCAAAAGCGCTTAACTTGTTGGCGTCGGCCGGACCTGCATTTCGTTCGTTATCGAATTTGCGGTAGCCTACGGCGATGGAACCGATTCTGCTTTGGATACTCGTAGTCGTTCTGGTCGGCGCCGGCTTGGTCGGATTGGTATTGCCCGGAATTCCCGGCGCGCCGTTGCTGTTCGGCGGCTTGCTCCTCGGTGCCTGGATCGAAGACTTCGTGTACGTCGATGTCGGCACCTTGGTCGTGCTCGGCATCATGGCGGTATTAACGTTCGTGTGCGATATCGCCGGTACGGCGCTCGGCGCTCAACGCTACGGCGCCTCGCGCCGCGCCATCCTCGGCGCCTCTATCGGTGCCTTCATCGGTATCTTCTTCGGCCTGTTCGGAATTTTACTCGGGCCCTTCATCGGCGCCGTCGTCGGCGAGCTTTCGGGCGGGCGCGATCTTCACACCGCGACCCGCGCCGGTTGGGGCGCCACGATCGGTCTGGCTTTGGCGGCGGCGACCAAGTTGGCGCTCGGCTTTGCCATGATCGGCGTTTTCCTGATCGTTCGCTTCGTCTAAGAAGAATTCAATAGGGTGGGCAGTGTTTTTCCGCCCGCGTGTTTCTTAATCTTTCTGATTCCGCGTGGGCAGAAAAACGCTGCCCACCTTACATTTATTATTCAGAACGTTCCTATCGTTAATCGCCGGCGGTAATGCTCAACGCCACGGCTTCCGCCACTTCAATGCCATCCACCGCCGCCGACAAAATTCCGCCGGCATAACCGGCGCCTTCGCCGGCCGGATAAAGTCCGCGCGTGTTCAAGCTCTGATAAGTTTCATTGCGTTTGATGCGAATCGGCGATGACGTGCGCGTCTCGACGCCGGTCAGAACGGCGTCGTGCATGGCGAATCCTTTGATCTGCTTGTCGAATGCCGGCAGCGCCTCGCGGATCGCCGCCACCGCATAGTCGGGGATGCACGTGCTGAGGTCGGTCATGTGTACGCCGGGTTTGTAGGACGGCGACACCGAGCCGAGCGCGGTCGATGGCTTGCCGCTAAGGAAATCACCGACGAGCTGGGCCGGTGCGGCATAAGTTTCGCCGCCGGCAACGAACGCGCGCGCTTCCCAGTGTCGTTGAAACGGAATGCCGGCCAATGGATGGCCCGGGTAATCCGCCGGGGTGATACCAACGACGATACCGGCGTTGGCATTGCGCTCGTTGCGCGAATATTGGCTCATGCCGTTGGTGACGACGCGCCCCGGTTCCGAGGTCGCGGCGACCACGGTGCCACCCGGACACATACAGAAGCTGTAGACCGAGCGGTCGTTACGGCAGTGATGTACCAGCTTGTAATCGGCGGCGCCGAGCAGCGGGTGACCGACGTTCTTGCCGAGTCGCGCGCGATCGATCAGCGACTGCGGATGCTCGATGCGAAAGCCGATGGAGAACGGTTTGGCTTCGACATAGATGCCGCGATCGTACAACATTTGAAAAGTGTCGCGCGCGCTATGACCGACGGCGAGCACCACGTGGTCGGTGACAATGCGCTCGCCGCTCGCGAGCACCACACCGCGCACTTGCTGGTTTTCGACCTCGATGTCGGTCACACGGCTTTGAAAGCGGATTTCTCCGCCGAGCGCTTCGATCGTCGCCCGCATGTTCTCCACCATCGATACCAACCGGAAGGTGCCGATGTGCGGTTTGCTGACGTAGAGAATTTCCGGAGGTGCACCGGCTTTGACGAACTCGGTGATGACTTTGCGACCGTAGTGCCGCGGATCTTTGATCTGGCTGTGCAGCTTGCCGTCGGAAAACGTGCCGGCACCGCCTTCGCCGAACTGCACATTCGATTCAGGATCGAGCACCGACTTGCGCCACAGTCCCCAGGTGTCCTGGGTGCGCTCGCGTACCGCCTTGCCGCGCTCGAGGATGATCGGCCGGAACCCCATCTGCGCTAACAGCAGTCCGGCAAACAATCCGCACGGGCCAAGGCCAATGACGACCGGCCGGGTACGTAGCGCGGTCGGTGCGTGGGTGACGAACTTGTAGCTGACATCTGGTGCCGGCACGACATGCCGGTCGCCTTGTAAACGCTGGCGCAGCACCGCTTCATTTTTAACGTCGACGTCGAGCGTATAAATAAAAAGAATGGCCGATGGCTTACGCGCATCGACGCCGCGGCGGAATATCGAATAGCCGAGCAGATCGTCAGCATCGATCCCCAAGCGGTTCACGATCGCCGCTTTCAGCGCGCTATCGGAGTGGTCGAGCGGGAGTTTGACTTCGGTTAATCGCAGCATGCGCTCGTCATAAGAAGGCTTGTCGTTGTCGACTCGCCGCTCCAGGAGTGGCCGGTGGCGAGAGCTCGCTATTCTAAATGCCTCGGCAACCCGTTGCCCACTCGGTATTTTATGGCAGGGCAGTAGACGACCGCGGTCGGCGCCACGACCGCCGCCATGGAAACACGCACCCGCGTGACTATGCTTAGAGGCGTTTAGTCGTTCCTGAAGGACTAGACACCGACCCTCCGAATAATGACTTGTGAGTGCAACGTGAAAATGTACAGAAAGCCGCGCGATTTGCGCCAGCAATACGAATCGGTTGAATACGCCTTCGGTGTGATTTGCCCGCTGCTCGGGGCGCTGTCGGTGCTCGATAATCTGGGGTTGTTGCGCTGGGCCTGGTTGTTTTTCCTGTGGCTGTCGTGCGGTCACTATCTGCTGTATTTCTACGACGTCTACCCGCTGCTGCGGTACCGGCCGTTTGCCAAGGGGCTGTTTGTATTCGGCATTGGCATGATGTGGCCGGTTTGGTACGTGTTACGGATACACAAACGCCGGTTTACTTAACTAAGGTCGCCAACGGCCACGGTCAACATACTGATCGAGGCCAAATCGATACCGTCGACCGGAAACGATACCGCGTCGTCCGGCTGTTGCGTACCGATCACGTAGAGCAGGGGCAGGTAATGCTCCGGCGTCGGCACGGCCAATAGCGCCTCGCGATCCAGTTGTGTGTAGTCCACCAGTGGCGCATGGTCGCGCTGTAAAAGCCGGTCTTTGACGGCATCGTTGAAGCGAATTGCCCAGTCGTAGTCCACGCCGCCGTCGAACTGCATCATCGACAAGTTATGCACGACGTCACCGCTGCCGACGATCAAGATACCTTCGTCGCGTAACGGCGCTAATCGTTGGCCGAGCTCGTAGTGAAATGCCGGCGGTTGCGTGCGGACGATACTGAGCTGCACGATCGGCACGTCGGCCGCGGGAAAGAGGTGCGTCAGCACGCTCCAGCTTCCGTGATCCAGCCCCCACGATTGATCTGCCGGCACGTTTAACGGTTGCAGCAGCTCGCGCATGCGCGTCGCTATCGCTGGACTACCGGGTGCGGGGTACTGAAAGTCAAATAACGCTTGGGGGAATCCGTAAAAGTCGTGAATCGTACGCGGCGTCTGCATCGCCGTGACAGCGGTACTGCGCGTGTACCAATGCGCGGAGACGACGACAACCGCCTGCGGCCGTGGCAACGACTGACCGAGGCGACGCCACGCTTGCGTGTAGCGATTGTCGTCGAGCGTATTCATCGGGCTACCATGACCGAAAAACACCGCCGGCATTCGTTGGGCTTGTATCATCGTCGCCGCTCGTTCCGCTGGTATTCTGAGTGGTTAACTTACTGAAAGATTCATCAGCCGCCTATTCCGGCGTCTCCCTCTCCCCTTGCGGGAGAGGGAACAAGGGAGAGGGGAAATTATAGCCCCCTCTCTCCTGTCCTCTCTCCCGCAAGGGGAGAGAGGAACCCTTCGATAAGATTGTATCTTCATTCCTCGCTCTACTTGGCAGCGCTCGGCACCAACGACCACTTGCCATCGCCTAGCAACGCCAGCGTAGCCGCGGCAATCGCCAAGAACACCGGATACTCCCAGCCGCCGTTGGCGTTGGTGAACAACCAGCCATTGCCCCAATGCACCGTCACCGCGCCGATCAATACCGGCAACAGTGCCAGCGCCACCCAGCGACTGTAAACGCCGAGAATCAACAGCGCGCCGCCGATCAACTCGGCCGGGAACACGATATACGCGAGCGCACCCGGTAGGCCGACCGAGGCGAAGAACTGCGCGGTCCCTGGCAGCGTGAACACCAGATACTTGAGCAACGCGTGAGCGATGAACATGACGCCGAGGCTGACGCGCAGGACTAAGGTGCCATAGTTGGCGGTGCGTGAATCGATCATGGGAATCTCCTGTGATTGCATTAGTGTTGTTGTCGATAAGGGTTGTTAGGCCGCCGTCACCGCTTCCGCAGCGAACGTCCGCTTGAGAAAGCTCGTCACGTCTTCCGGCGACTTGCCGGTGATCTCGCGTACGGTCGTCGACGTCGGTGCGAATCGGCCTTCGGCGATCGCCAGATGAATGCCGGTGATCGCGACCGCGAGGAACTCCGGCAGCCCGGCGCCCTTGAGACCGGCGAGATAGGCCGCTCGGTCGGACGAGACGTAAGTAATTTTCTTACCGAGCTGGCGCGACAGCGTCGCCGCGATTTCGTGAAACGACACCGCGGTCTCACCGTCAAGCTCGAGCGTCTTGCCGACGTATTTATCCGACGACAACACCACCGCCGTCGCGCGAGCGAGATCGGCGCGGGTAATGAACGACGCCTTGCCATCGCCCGCCGGTACTTCGAAGCGGCCGCTGTCGGCGGCGTTGCCGATAAACATCGGCAAGAGATCGGCGTAACTGCCGTTACGCAGGATCGTATAGCCGACGCCGGCGCGCGCGAGGTACGCCTCGGTGTCGTGATGGATCGCCGCGAAGGTAAACGGCGACGTTGGATCGTGATCGACGAAGCTGGTGTAGACGATATGGCCGACACCGGCTTCTTTCGCGGCGTCGATCGCATTGCGCTGTTGCGGAATCCGAATCTCGTTCGGCGCCTCGCCAGAGATGATGAGCACGCGCTCGGCGTCGCTGAACGCGCGCACCATCGAGCCCTTGTCGCTGAAGTCCGCTTGCCGCACGTCGATACCATCGCCCACATACGCCGCCGCTTTGCTGCGGTCGCGCACGCTGACGGCGAACGACTTCGCTGGCAGAGTTTTTTTCAGCTCTGCGACCACTGCTTTACCCAGACTGCCGTTACCGCCGGTGATTACGATCATGTTCTTACCCTCCAGTTAATGAATGACTGGAGCAAAGCTTGATACAACACCAGTGTTTGATAAACATGCCTATATGAAATACATTATTTACTATTAGTTGATAATAGGTGCCTTATGGATACGCTGCTCAGCATGAAAGTTTTCCGCCAGGTCGTTGACGCCGGCAGCTTTGTCACCGCCGCCACACGCCTGCAGCTGTCGCCGGCAATGGTCAGCAAGCACGTCGTGCATCTGGAAAATTACCTGCACGCGCGCCTGCTCAATCGCACGACCCGCAAGCTCAGCCTCACCGAAAGCGGCCGTGCCTACTACGACCAGTGCGTGCGTGTGCTTAACGATTTGGAAGAGGCCGAACAGGCCATCGGCGCGGCGAGCGTCACCCCGCGCGGCGCGTTACGTGTGACGTCGCTGATATCGATCGGTGCCGCGCGCTTAGCGCCGATGATTTCCGAATACACCGCCAAGCACCCGCAGGTGACGGTTGATCTTCAGTTGAACGATCGCATCGTCGATATCGTCGAGGAGGGTTATGACCTCGCGATCCGAGCCGCCGCCGAGTTCAAATCGTCAACCTTGGTCGCACGCCAGATCGCCCTCGCGCAATTCGTCATCTGCGCCGCACCGATTTATCTCAAGCGCTACGGTCACCCAAAGGCGCTGGCCGATCTCAAGAACCACAACTGTCTTATCTTCGCCTATTCGCCGGACCGGGAAGAGTGGGTCGTCAATGACAGCGGCGAACGCCAGGCGGTAACGGTGTCGGGAAATTTCGTCAGCAACAACGGCGACGCGCTGCGCACGGCGGCGGTGGCGGGGAGCGGCATTGTCAACTTACCGACCGACATCATTGGCGACGATCTAGAGGCCGGGCGGTTGCTGCCGTTGTTTCCGGAATTGAAAGGCCAGGAGTTTGGTATTTACGCGGTGTATCCCAGCCGGCGTCATCTGTCGGCGAAGGTTCGGACGTTCGTCGATTTTCTGGCGGAGAAATTTGCGCGGCCGTTTTGGAGCGGTGCAAACACATCTACGCCTTCGGTAAAGGCGAAAGCCAAAAAGCGCTTGTAGTAAAAACATCCGCTACTAGAACAGATGTAGCCTACAGGCTACAATTGGCAGGAGTACAGGAGGTCGTTATGAAAAAAAGCGTCAAATTCAAAACCGCGGATTATCTGCGGATTATCTGAAGACCAAGAAGGATGTGGTCGCTTACCTGAATGCCGCGTTGGAAGATGGCGAACCTGGGGTGTTGCTCGAAGCGCTGCGTAACGTTGCCCAAACCCAGGGCGGCATGGGCGCGCTTGCAAAAGCCGCAGGTGTGAGCCGTGAATCTCTCTATCGCACGCTTTCACGCCGTGGCAATCCCAAGATCGAAACGGTCATGGAGTTGATGCGTGCTCTCGGTCTCAAATTCACGGTCGAGCCGCGCAAGGCAGCGTGATGAATGACAGCCGGTCAAGTCGCATCGTGTTTATTCCCGCGGCCTTACAAATATTCGTTAGCTCTCTCTAGAGCACGTTAACGCTACCGGCGCAGGGAACCTCCGTGCGCCGGTTTTTATTTGTCAGCGTCGGTGGCACAACCTTTTGTCTTGTCCGTGTAGGTATAGCCTGGGCTCGATCTGCCATAGCGCCGCACGCTCGGTGGGTTCCCCGGGCGAAAGGATGCCGACGATTTGCCCGCGATCGTTGATGGACATGGCCTCGCTCGAGACATCGCTGAACGTGAAGAAATCACTATACGAAGTCCACAACGTCGCCCGCGGCTCGATAAAATTTTCCCGTTGCGCGTAAATCGCGCCGACAATGTCGCCCCATGCATTGATGTCATGGGCGATATTGGCGACGTCGAACGTCGATTGACTCTCGTACGGTTGCAATGGAACGACGCCGGTGGTCGCGGACCAATAGAATCCGGAACGTTGCGGCAAAAGCAGCAGATCGGTTGCGCTGTTGCCGATCACTTCGGCGTTATCGTTGATCGACTCGGCGATCCCGAAGCGACCACCGAGGCTACCCAAAATTTGTACGGGTTGTCCGGGTGCCCAAAGCGCGCCGGCCTGTAGACCATTGAACTCCTCGATCTGCTTGGTGCCAACCAATTGATCGTGATTGTTCAACGCGGCCGCGCCGCTGTGAAATTGCGGTTCATCCAGCGCTTGCATGCCGGTCTCGGGTGTCCAGAGAAACGGTCTTAGGCTGTTTTCAATGAAATCGCCGGCCATGCCCGAGACATGTCCAAGATCGTTAATGCCGGTGGGATACGCCCAGGAACTCGACGTCGACGGATCCAGCGTTCCGAGATCCAGCGTTTGACCATCACGAATGAGCAGCGCGCGGGTCGGCAGGTTTGGGTCGGCTGGGACAGCGGGAGCGTAAAGATTCACCGCACCGACAATGTCGCCGCAGTTGTTGAGCCCAGTCGCGGTAAACTCGCCGATATCTTGAAATCCGCCTCGACGGGTCCATGTGAACGAGCGCGTCATGCCATTCGGTCCGCCATAAGTGCCGACCACGAGCGAATGGTTGTTAATGCTGACGGCTTTGGTGCGTTCGCCATTCGGCGCTTGAATCATTTGCGGGGGTGATACGGTGACGGCGTACGCGTTCGGCGGCCCTCCCCAAACCGCTTGGGTGGCGATGATGCTAGCGAATAGAAGGGTGAGTGCGGTCTTGCGTGAAATGATTTTTTTGCAGAAGGCGTGAGTCGGGTCCATGACGTTGCTCCTCCGATAACTATTGTTGAGTAACGGGGAATAACAACCACACCATCCTATACCTGTACGCCAGTTATGGACTACATCGTCCGTCAGCTACAGCGGCCGTGATGCTACGGGCTGAGATCAGAGGGGGTTACTCAGAGAATGACGTTTCTGCTAAAAACAGCTAAAAAAAGGATCGGGGACGAACGGCTGTTACTTAAACTATGTTCCTAAATTCACCCACCCCCGAACTTATTAGTAGGTTCCTGCCCCTTCAGGGGGAAGGACAGGATGGGGGTGGGTTGTAGTCGCTACTGCAAAAAACCCACCCCCACCCCGGCTGTTCTCGCCCGGTGCGCACGAAAATCACGTGCGTCCGTTCGGCGGATGCGTTTCGGTTTTTGCTTTAAGTAAGTGCCATGATTGACTCCTCCCCCTTCAGGGGGGAGGTTGGGAGGGGGGTGGGTTTTATGGCAGCGATAACCGAGTAAAAAACCCACCCCCACCCCAGCCCTCCCCCTGAGGGGGAGGGAGCTAGAGCGTGCCGCGGCTTAAGTAAGTGCCATTCAACCCGGTTCCTTTAATTTATCGCTGTAGTCATTGGCATATAACGACCCACTTGGTAATAATCGCTTTCGAGAAGAAATAGAGTTAGCGCTGGGTAGACGGATTGGCGAGAGCAAGCGAGGTCGCCCGCTTCGGCGGAGAGAAGTTGCTCAATTTAAATCACTCCGATCCCGTTAATTTCAGTTAGCGAATCTAAATAATATTTAGTCAGAATTTGTAGGCAGGGGAGGGGAACATGCGATCGTCCAGCAAATTTATTTCATTTCTTTTTGGGACCATCTTCGGGCTGAGTATTTTGCTTTTTTCCGGTTGCGGCTCGGGCTCCGGCGGTACTGACGGCACCGATAACACGGAGCATCAAAGTGATTCGATTCCGGTGACTCGCTCCTTAAATCTTAAATCGATGGCGTTCGATAATAATAATCTCGGCGTATTTCAGTCTTCGAATTATTACCCTGGAATCAGGACGACCAATGGCCATCAGCTGTATCTTCAGCAGTTTCCCACTCACAACATAGTTCGGGTCAATGCATTTGATTGGGCCGTCGTGCTATCAGACGCTTGCGTGCCGAATTCCGACTATTCGAATTGCATCACCCAATTCAGGAATGGGTTAGAAACATCAAGAACCTATTTGAATCAACTTGTCCGATTCAATACGACGAAAATACTGATGGTCGATATTTTTCGCACGCCCACCTGGTTAAGCAGTCACCCTGATGCAACCCCTGCTTGTGGCGGAGGTAAACTCGGACAAAGCTATAGACCAAAAAATTACGCGGTGTGGCAGCAGCTTCTGCAGGTGACCGCGACTTTCTTCAAAGATTTCGAAATCGTTCCCAATGGAACGCAAATCTATTACCAATTCTGGAACGAACCCGATCTTGATTGCAATTGGCAGGAAGGCACGAACGAGTTATTGGAGCTCTATTCGCAAACGATGCCCTATTTAAAAACCGCCCATCCAAGTGCAAAAGTTGGTGGTGCTGGAATTGAAGCATGGGCAGGCGTGGTTGCAAAAGACAGGCAGACAAAAACTCAGAACTTGAATTTTGATCTCATTCAATATGCGAGAGCGAACAGTCTGCCGCTGGAGTTCGTGAGCTTTCATTACTTTTCCACCAGCTACAAAGACGAATTCCTAGATGGCATCGCTCAATATCGATCGTTTCAGCGGAATCTCGGCATTCTCGAGTCGCAGATGCCGATCATTCTCAGTGAATGGTTGCCGCAATCTGAAAGCCCGAGCGGCTTCAATCCATTTCTTGCGGCGGATGCGGGAAATCTTTTCTTGGCAATGCACGAGGCCAAGTTATGGGGGCAGGGTGGTGTGCCGTGGCAGGACTACGGACCTAAACCTACGGATGAGTGGGGCTTGATTACGAACAATCCTGGCGGTATGGGTTCGAATGCCGATGCGACACCAAAACCGATCTTCTATGTTTATAAGTTTTTCGATGAAATTAGTCGTGCCAGCCGTGGAATCAACTACTGGACGGAAACCATCGAGTTGGATATTCCAAGCTCAACGTTGCAACCAAAATTCAAGATCGGCGAAAGAAAGTTCCTCTTTTCCATGACGGCGTCGGATCGTTGTTACCGGTTCGGCTCTTGGAACCGTCTCGGGTCCCCGGAGCAAGCGTCCATTGCTTTCTTGCTTGGCGAAGGCATCACGGTTGCCGAATTAACGTCTGCCTACGGTGCCGACCCCGCTACGTTTATGAACAATTTGGTGGCAGCGATTAAGGCCGGGGAGCCGTTCGCGGAAAAGTGGCGATCTGCCTTTCAGAATGCAAACGCGGTTTATTTCGCCGTTGATGATCTAGGAAAAAATAAGGAATACGGCTACCGCCTGACGTTTTCTGATTTTGCTGTCGTTGCTTCAGCCAACGGTAAATCCGTTGGCCGGGACGGCGTCTTTATTCAAGATAAACCGTTGACCATTAATTCAAACGAAATAAGTTTTTCGTTGCGACCAGAAGAGGTCTTGTTCTCTGATATTTGTTTTTAGTTTGTGACTTGATCGCGGTAGTAGGGAAAATAAAGGGGACGCTATGGACCGGCCCCGTTCTCACGGACAGTTATACAACCGTGGTCTGTCTCTGAGATTTCCCCGCATTTCACAAACGAGTGCCGGTTCGCTGCGGGCGTTCTTGATGCAACGAATTCTGCTCTCGGCAGCACCGCGGTAACGAAGCTGCACATAAAAACCCGGGCGCTGTTGTTCAGCGGCTGATGTTCAGTCCCTTTCCGTCACTTTTTCCCGATCACCTCTTCTTCGTCGCCCTTGCTGCTCTCACTGATTTAACGCCGGCTACTTCCAATAGCTCAAAGGATCGTGGTTTTGCTCGCGAGTCTTTTAAGCCAGTTTTCGCTCGTGTCCTTACGATGTGCTTCCCGGCGGTTGCTGAACTTTTATGCGCCCTTATTGCTTCGACCCTCTTTACATACTTGCTGGGAATGGGTCCTTCAACGACGACTTCAGAGGACGATCGCGCAAAATTAGTACCGGTGTTCCCCAGCCCCGCTCGTTTCGCGGTATCACCAAAACTGAAATCTGCCGCGGGTGTTGTCTGCGGCAGATCTATCGTCGCGATTCGCGGAGGGTTGTCGCCTTTGACGGCCCACTTAAGCGCTTTTCTTTTACTGGTTGTCATAGAAATAAATCTTGATCCGCCACCGCCTTGAACATGTTCCGCCAGAGTTCTCGCGCGTTTCCTTGGATCGGCTCCTTTAATGCCTGCTCTCATCGGGCTGCTGTCCCGCTCGCTCAATGCGCGATACACGCGGACCGAGTCCTTTGGGGCGCGGGCAATCGCCGGCGATTCGTAGGCATCGGAGTCATCCGACTCGTCGTGATGTGGCCAGGTAGTACCGCGTGAAAATTCGGACCCGGTCGAGAAGGGACTTGTATCACTAACAAAGGTTCTCTTCGACGCGGTGCTCGGTTCGGCTCTCGGTCTCTTCTTCGGAGGCATGATCGGTTCCCTAAATAGATTGCTGAGCGATAAGGATCAGAGTGATTAAAATTTGAACAATGATCCCGTTGCTCATTTATTAATTCACTCCGATCTCTATAGTTATAGTTCTGCGCTTCTCAACTTTCATCTGTCACCTTTTCCGGTCGTTGACTCATTGAAGACCTTGCTGCGTTTGGATCCTCTTCGCATTGCAGATCGCCGGATTCGTTTGCGCCTCGACCGAGTCCTCGCATTGGCCACGGTCGATCGATAATTGTGTACCCGTACCCGGTGTCGTGGCGGCGGCGGTTGTTGGGCCGCTGTTGATTTCGGCGAGATATTCCTGGACGCAACCTTGTGTCGCATAGCCACAGGCAGCGAGTTGGGAACACCATTGTTGTGCCAGCGGCTGCCAGCTGAACCCTGCTGGTAGCGGGTCGGGCGGAAGCGGGACGCTGAAGTTACAGGCGGTCGGCGCTGTGGGCGGCGACGTGGAAGTGCAACTCGCGCAGGCCAATGCGAACAAGACGCTCAGGGCAGTTACCGTTTTGGCGTTCATCATGAGTGCTCCTCGTGCTGGATTATGGCGCGGGTATCGCCGGCAAGAACCACAGATCTCCAAACGAGCGTTGGCCAATGTTCGGGTTCAAGTTACCCGGCGCTGGCGTTGCCGGTCCGGCGTAGAACCACACCTTATGCGACGGAAAGAACGTATAGAGGGTCGTTCGCGCAATGGTGTAGGTCGGCAGTCCGCGTGCATCGACACCACAGGTCACGGTCGCGTCGAACTTATGCCAGATATCCGAACGAGCACGTGCCGCCAGCGCCTGAAACGCTGGCTCGACGATCGGGTTTGGATGTCCCGACAGCACAAATCCCCAACCGCCAGTCGCCGCTAAGTTGTCCCGTGCCACCGGCGCATTGACGATGCCGTTTATCAAAGGCGCTTCCGGTCCAGCCGCTGTTGGACCCGGCGTGACCGCGGTCGGTGCCAGCGGTAACGGATTCCCCGCCTGACAACGAAAACTCAGATCGACTTGCCCGCGTATACGCGCATCCAACGGATTGACGACGGCGCCGTTAGGCGGATTCTCGCCGAGACTGGTTGCACGACAGAACGCGCGGAACGCCGCCCGATTGGCCGCGGCGATTAAACCCGGGCCGGCGCCGACCACACGCGTAGCGCTCGCTGGGCAGTCGGCGGCAGGGATGGTGTTGATGAATAGTTTGGATTCGTACTTGGGGGTAAACGTAAGGATCGGGGGTTGTGCCTGCGCCAGTGGTACCTGCAACAAGCATCCTAGAGTACAGAGTGCGACGACCGACACATCAATGCGGATCATTTGTCCCTCCTTGGAGTGAAAAAAATGAAGCAGCGTAGCCAAACTCCGACCGACTTTTTCTATAAAGTAGGGTGTACATTGCGCACCCGTCAGATATTCATCATCCTCAAATGAAGTGTGTTGTGCACCTGATGAGTCGCGGAACGAGCGATGCTCCGTGTACGCACGAACCATAGACATAGTACGTTGGTTTGCGCGCGGTTAGATATAGTTTTAGGTTGGCTGAGAGCAAGTCGGGGAACAGATTGGACTACACCCAGTTAAGTAATTGTTAACAAGCGTCCTTTCACTCGCGAGGGCAACGGAATGGAAAATAACTTCATCGTTTCTACCAGCGGCGTGCGCAGTCCCCGGATCATCTACGGAACCGCGTGGAAGAAAACCCAAACCGCAAGCCTGGTGCAAAGCGCGATTCAGCGAGGATTTCGCGGCATCGATACCGCATGTCAGCCCAAGCACTATGACGAAGCCGGTGTCGGCGCGGGACTGGCCGCATGTCTGAACGACAAACTGACGCGCGCTGATTTCTACCTGCAGACCAAATTCACGCCGCCATCCGGCCACGACCCGAATCGGATTCCGTACGATCCCCAAGCACGGCCCGCCGAGCAGGTCGCACAGTCGTTTACGACGTCGCTACGCAATCTGCAGACCGAGTATGTCGACTGCCTCATCCTGCATTCCCCCGTCGCCGAAACACAATTGACGCAAGTGTGGCAGGCGCTGGAACGGATCGTCGACGACGGCGGAGCGAGACAATTAGGGATTAGTAATTGCTACAACCTCGATTACCTCGAGGCACTGTATCGCTCGGCGAGGATAAAGCCAGCTGTGGTACAGAATCGTTTCTACGCCGACACCCACTACGACCACGAGATCCGCGCCTTCTGTCGACAACACCGGATCATTTACCAAAGTTTTTGGACGCTGACGGCTAACCCCCATATCCTCGCGCACGCCAACCTGACAGCATTGGCATCCAGCTACCAGCGCACCCCAGCGCAAATTTTATTCCGTTACCTGACTCAGCTCGACGTCGTACCGTTGACCGGAACCAAAACCGAAGTGCATATGCGCGAAGACATCGAGATCTTCGATTTCGTGTTGACGCTGACGGAGATCGATAAGATTACTGCATTGTTCTGAATCATGCTTTTCGAACGATAGGAAAATAATAGCGAGCGCAGGGTGGGCGAAGCCCACGCGTTCATTCGCCAACATGGAAGTTGTCTCTCGCGCACATACCGATGAAAACCCGAATGCGGCCAATCGGAGGCACGATGCACCAGGCCGTGCTTTACCGGATTGTAATGAATGTAGCAAATGTAGCGTGCGCCATGCGCACGTCCCTTACAATCGCACCATGGCCACCTTCCGCCGATTCACCGTCCCCGGCGCAACCTATTTTTTTACGGTCAATACCTATCAGCGCCAACCACTGCTTACCGAAACCCCGTTTTACGACGCCTTAAAACAAAGTATCCGATCCGTTCAAACAACGCATCCCTTCACCATCGAGGCGTTTGTTTTGCTACCCGATCATCTGCACTGCATTTGGACTCCGCCGAAAAACGACGCCGACTACGCCACCCGTTGGAATATCATCAAACGCACCGTCAGCCAAAAAACACGTGACATCATCTCGCCCCCCGCTAACTCGATCGCGCCAACAACGCGGCGAGTTGGGATTATGGCAACGCCGATTCTGGGAACATCAAATTCGTGATGAGCGTGATTTCGAGAAACACGCGGACTATATTGATTGGAATCCGGTTAAACACGGCTACGTGAAACAGCCGAGCGAATGGCGCTATTCAAGCTTTCATCGATTCGTCGAGCGCGGTGTGTACTCCGTGGATTGGGCATCGCCTCGAGTAGACGCCATAGAACATGATGATGGCGGTTTCGGAGAGATGGATTAATCGTGCGCATGGCGCACGCTACACTTGCTGTGAAAAATAGCCCTTGATCCGTTGCCAACGCGTCGAGAAATCTCCATCCGCGGACGGCAATCGCCACAGCGCGTGCAAATGATCCGGAAGAATGCAAATCGCCACGGTGTCGAAGGGCAGTTCCCGCGCTACCTTGCTGTAAGCCACACGGAGTAAATCGATGTGGTCGGTCAACAACGACGATCGCCGATCGGCTAAATTGACCGTGAACAAAAACGTGCCTCCCGGTGCGATGGTGCGTCGATAGCGGGACATCGTGGCATGTTATCGAATCCGCGTGGGCTGCGCCCACCCTACGCTTGCTTGCTATTTCAGACCCGTTTCCACGGATAGCCCCAGGCTAAGTTCGAATCGACGTTAGGCAATCTAAACGCCCGCATCGCATGCTTGTGTCAGAATCCGCACGTTGCTAAAACGCGAGAGTGGCGAGCCCTGCTGGCAACGGACCACCAATGAAGAATCCATCTTCAGAAATTCCTATGCCTACTTGAAATCCAGAAACCATAGCATTCTGAATTCTATTGGTTCCAATTCGAATCTCTTGAGATGAAATTTCGCATTCCGGAAGGCTACCGCTTAAATCACGGAATAATTTGCGCGGTGGAGAGTAGAAAAGCACGGGCGCGCCATTTTTGAAGATTACAAGTCCGTCTTCTTTGTCCGAAAACTCGATGTTGGTCCAAGGCTTGTTTGTCACGATTTCCGGCCGTGCAATAGATTCACTAAGGTCCACTACCGAAAGTTCGCCGGAAGGGTGTCCGATGATAGCCCGTTTACCCCAAAGCACCGGGATCTTTACGTCTCTAAATACTTGCGTCCCAAAACGAATATTCATGCTCAACTCCTCAGCAAACTTCTTAGCTCATCCGCTACCTGCTCAATGTTTGTTGTGTCACGAAAACGATCCAGTGCCAACTTCTCTTTTTCCTGAGGGCCTATCTGTCTGGCACACTCTATTGCTCTTTCGCCCAATGACAGGCTAAGCAAAATCGGAACTCCACCAAGGGATACCATTCTCGCAGATACTGGCGACGAGACTTCCTTGATTCCGATTGTTCGAAGCATGAACTTCAGAACAAGCGAACCGTTTGCCTCATTTACCTTTCGAAGTTCCTCGATGCCGACAATTGATTCCGGTTTTAAATCGACACCTTGTCTCTGCAAATTCATCGAAAACATAAGCAACTGGTCAACGACGGCTTGAATGTGATGCGGCCTTTGATTCAATCTCTGGTCGAGGTCCGATTCGCTCTCGACTACTTCGATGGAAGCTGTTTTTCCTTCGTCAGAAGCAGCTCCATTGTGAAACAATCCATCACCTGATACCAATAAGATCGGCGTCTTGCTAGCTCGAGCATAGCTGACCAGTTGACACCAAATTAATCTATCTCTGTATTCTTCTCCGGTAGGATTTTTCTTTGGCAACGGAGACAATCGATAGGACGTACGTCGTTCGGCCTCCCTATAGTCTTCTATGGTCGGCTCAAGCAAATAAACGGTTGAGAAATATTTCCGTAGGACTGTGGCGATGTCTATATTGTGTTTCTTTTCCGTAATCTCAGGGGACACCTCGTACCCTGCATTTCGCAGCAGTTTATGTGCATCTAAAAGACTTTTCTGCGCAGTTTCAGCTTGTAAAGCGAGCCACGCATTTGTTTCGAGTCTTACGGTATTAGGGAGAGCAACCAAGTCCTCGCGCGAAAATGCCAACTTGATCTGATCGTGCAATTTCTGCGGCAGTTTTTCGATTCGATAGTCTGAATCGCCAAAAGATCTCAGGTAGTTCGTATCGAAAACGATAGTCTGCGGCATGTTTAACTGTCCGGTGGCGCGCGTAGGTGTAACACAATCTGGCCAAGGCTGGAATGGAGACTGACAGCGTCGAACTTCGGAACCATTAGAGTCGAATTTCCTACCTACTACAATTGAGTGTCAGTTTCGGATCGACCCTCAGGGCGTTACTATCCGACGGTTTCTGTCAGATCCTGCCTGAATTAGCGTAGTAGCGAATGCACTTATGTCCCAGCCTTCGTCGTCTGCGAATGCCGCATACACTCACTCGCCACTGACTCGACAATGATCTGCGCCAGCCGCTGCGTTCCCGGTCCGGCGGCGTCGCGGTCGGCGTAGATTAAATACAGCTCGGCGTAACGATCGCCGCCATCGCGTAGCGGCAACGGCTTCAACGAACCCTCGGCCAATTCCTTGCGAATCTTTTCTTCCGGAAACCAAGCGAAGCCATAACCGCTGCGCGCGGCTTCGATCGACGTTGTCATGTGGCCGACGGTCCAGCGTTGTTCGACTTGTACCGTCAACCTGTCGGTGCGTTTGACGCCGGAGTCACGTACCACGAGATGACGATGGCCGTGCAGATCTTGCACCGTGAGCTCGCGGTTTAATTGATGCAGCGGATGATCGGGATGCGCCACCGGCAGGAAGCGTAAGCGCATCAGCGGTTGCCCCATGAAACCGGACGGCACTTGCGCGGCGATCGCGAGGTCGGCTTGGCCGTGCAGTAGCGCTTCGGTGGTTCCGCTCAATACCGATTCGATCAGGTTGAGGCGTGTGTGCGGGCTTTCGCTGTTGAAGCGGTCGAGACATTTCAGTAGCAGCCACGTCGGAAAAATAATATCGACGGCTAGGTGAATCTCCGCCTCCCAACCGGCGGACAATTTGCGCGCGGCGCGTTCGAGATCGACGGCGTCGCCGAGCAATGTGCGGGCGCGGCGGTAGAGGAGTTTGCCGGTGGGGGTGAGGATTGCTTTGCGGCCTTGGATTTCGAACGCTTTTACGCCGAGCAGCGATTCCAGTTTTTGCACGGCGTAGGTGACTGACGACTGACTTTTGTGTAGCGCCTCGGCGGCTTGCGCATAACCGCCGGCCTCGACGACCGCCATCAGGGCGCGCCATTGTTCCAGGCTAATGTGGGGCATCTCGGCCATGATCGAATAATCCGATGGGTAGACGCGAAATATTGATCTTTTTCATCGGATGAGTAAATCCTTTAATGACGTCACAGTCCAAACATTAACGGAGAAACACCATGACGACATTACTGCAGATCAACTCCAGCCTTTTCGCCGGCCACGGTCAGTCGAGCCAGCTCGCCGATCGTTTCGTCGCCGCTTACCGCGCCGCGCATGCGGATACGACGGTTGAAGTGCGCGACCTCACGCGGCAACCGCTGCCGCATTTGACGGCCGAACGGTTCCAGGCGTTTCTCGCTAAGCCGGGCGAGCGGACGGCGGTGCAGCAGGCGGTGATCGACGAGTCGGATGTGTTGATCGATGAGTTGAAACGTGCGGATGTGATCGTGCTCGGGTTGCCGATGTATAACTTTGGCGTGCCGTCGGTGTTGAAGGCGTATTTTGATCATGTCGCACGCGCTGGTGTTACGTTTCGCTATACCGAGACCGGGCCGGTGGGTTTATTGACCGGTAAGAAGGTTTACGTGTTCTCGACCCGTGGCGGGTTGTATGCCGGCACGTCGCTCGACACCGAGACGAGCTATGTGCGCGACTTTCTTCGGTTCATCGGGATTGACGATGTCGAGTTTGTGTACGCGGAAGGATTGGCGTTGGGTGATGCCAGCAAGATCTCAGCGTTGGCGCGGGCGGAGTCGACGATTGAACGGTTGGCGGTATCCGAGAAAGTTGCGGCGGCGGCGTAGCGATACACAAACCCACCCCCACCCTGTCCCTCCCCCTGAGGGGGAGGGGACGTGATGGTGGAGAGTAGTGGCTACTGAAGCATTGGATAATTGAGGAGAGTGTGATGACGACACGTGCGTTGCAATACGTTATTGAATCGGTGCCTACGTCTGACGGCGCTGGCGTTAAGTTGCGGCGCAGTATTGGCGTTGGCGGTCAGCGGTGGGATCCGTTTCTGATGTTGGATGAATTTTCGTCCGACAATCCGGACGATTACGTCGCTGGATTTCCGCCGCATCCGCATCGTGGCTTCGAGACCGTGACCTACATGCTCGATGGTCACATGCGTCATGAGGATCACCTCGGTAATCGCGGCGATCTCAAACCGGGTGGTGTGCAGTGGATGACTGCCGGCCGCGGCATCGTGCATTCGGAGATGCCGCAGCAGGTGGCGGGACGCATGCGTGGGTTTCAGTTGTGGATCAATTTGCCGGCGCGCGAAAAGATGAAGCCGGCGTCGTATCGTGATATCGAGCCGGCGGAGATTCCCGCGGTGGCGTTGGCGGGTGGTGGCCAGGTGAAAGTCATCGCGGGTACGCTGACGGTGAACGGCGCGACCACATCGGGACCGATTCGTAACGTGAGTACCGATCCGTGGTATGTCGACGTCGTGTTGCCGGCGGGGGCGAGGTTTGCGCATGCCGTTGCTGCCGATTACAACGCGTTTATTTATCCGTACGAAGGCGATGTGCGCGTCGGTGGTGGGGATTCGCCGCGTCGACTCGCGGCGCAGAACGCTGGGTTGTTATCGGGTGGTGATCAGATCGAGATCAGCGCGATCACCGATGCGCGTTTCATTCTGCTGGCGGCGCGGCCGCTGGGCGAACCGATCGTGCAGTACGGGCCGTTCGTGATGAACACGCGTGAGGAGATTGAGCAGGCGATTCAGGACTATCAGAGTGGTGCGTTTGTGCGGGCGGTGGAGACGTCTTAGTTCTCGACGTTAATTAATGCGTCTCCTTCTCCCCTTGCGGGAGGTGAGACGGGGTTTTCGCGAACACACTTAACGTGTGTTCGCGCCGTCGAACGGGTGCGCACGATTTTCGCGCACCCCGGCGGGAATAGAACAAGGGAGAGGGGGAATTTTCGGAGTCGATGATTTATATGATCACCCCTCTTCCCCGGCCCCTCTCCCGCAAGGGGAGAGGGGAGTGGCAGACGAGGCTCGGGAGACTACGAACCCAAATCCTTAGTCGCTTTCAAAACGTTGGCGATACCGTCGATCAAGCGATCGATCTCTGACTTTTCGATGATCAATGGTGGCGACAGGGCGATGATATCGCCGGTGGTGCGGATCCAAAGATTCTGTTCCCAGAAGCAGCGGAGAAACACTTCCTGCACTCGTGCGCCCGGTTTGCCCGGCAACGGTTCGAGTTCGATGCCAGCGAGCATGCCGAGATTGCGGATGTCTTTCACGTGCGGCAATCCACGCAGGCTGTGTACCGCGTCTTGCCAGTAGTCACTGAGAGAAGCAGCACGTTCGATCAAACCGTCTTGTTGCAATACATCTAACGTTGCGATCGACGCGGCGCAGGCCAGTGGATGGCCGGTGTAGGTATAGCCATGATAGAAGTCGATCTGGCCATCGGCCGCAGCGCTTGTAAACGCGTCATAAATTTCTTGGCGCACAATCACTGCGCCGAGCGGCACGGTGCCATTGGTCAATGCTTTGGCGCAGGTGATGATGTCTGGTGTGATGCCGAAATAATCGGCGGCGAAGTTCTTGCCGAGTCGGCCGAAACCGGTGATGACTTCATCGAAGATCAGCAAGATGCCGTGCTTGTCGCAGATGCGGCGTAGTTCCTGCAAGTAACCCTTTGGCGGAAGAATGACGCCGGTCGATCCTTGCAGCGGTTCGACGATAACCGCGGCTACCGTGCTCGGGTCGTGGAGCGCCAACAATCGCGTTTCCAACTCGCCGGCGAGTTCGGCCCCATGTTCCGGCAACCCGCGCGAGAAGGCGTTGCGCTTGATGTCGAGCGGGTGGCGCAAATGGTCGACGCCGGGCAACAGTGAACCGAAGTGTTTACGATTGCCGGCCATGCCGCCGACCGAGAGTCCGCCGAAGCCGACGCCGTGATAAGCGCGCTCGCGACCGATTAACCGAGTACGGCCAGATCGACCACTGATGTGGTGATAAGCGAGAACAATCTTGAGCGCGGTATCGACCGCTTCCGAGCCGGAGTTGGTGTAGAACACACGGTTGAGACCCTTCGGTGCGAGCGCTACCAATCGTTCCGCGGCTTCGAACGCTTTTGGGTGACCGACGTTGAAGCTCGGCGCAAAATCCAATTCGGCAACTTGCTGCTGCACCGCGGCGACGATGTGTGGATGCGAATGACCGGCGACGACGCACCACAAGCCGGCGGAGCCGTCCAAAATTTTGCGGCCGTCGGCGCTTTGGTAATACATGCCTTTGGCCGAGATCAATAGTCGCGGCTCCGCTTTGAATGCACGGTTAGCGGTGAACGGCATCCATAGAGCGTCAAGATTGAGCGACGTCGGCATGGTTAAACTCCTCGGTGTCGGCGAACGGCAATATCGTGGGCCATAGTCGAATTGAATGATAAGTCTAGAACCGAACTCGCGCCGTGCACCGGCGTTTGCCAGCTCGCTCCCACAACGCAGTTGTGTAGCGGTTGCCGGCGCACCTTGGCGAAGATCGCCGGCTGGTCGACGTATTCCGCCGAGCAAAAGCAAACGGTGCTGCAACAACTGCCTAATCGGCAAAAAATACCGCCGTCGACTTAAAGCAAACCTTCGGCGGCGAGCTCGCGGATCGCCCGCACGGTGTCGATGTCGGCCTCGACATAGGCCGATTTACGAAACTCGTTGTAGTAATCCACGTCGATGGCGTGGGCGACATCGAGCTGGTAATCGAAGCGCAGAAAAAACTGTTCCGGCTGTGGTTCCTCGATGCGCATCAACAAGCGGCCGCCTGGCATATCTTTGGACGACTCAATCTCGTACTGCACTTGCGTTTGCGGTTCGAAGGTCACGCGATCGCGAACCAACACGTTGCCGAAACGAAGTTGGCGCGTCAGCGTCGTCGGCCCGCGTTCGAGAATCTGACACTCATCCAGTCCAAACACGAAATACTTCGGCTTCTCAGCGCGTGCCACCAGTCCGTTCCAAAGTTGCTCGCGCGATAGCGGCGGGATCTCCGGCTTCGACGGATCGTTGATCTGAATTAAGTGGCTGAAGTTCATTACACGCTCGGTTTACTACACCCTAAATTCAGACCGAGAAAGTTAAAGACTTTTTCGGTACTCATAAAAAAACCGGCCCATCGCCAGGCGACAGGCCGGTTGATACTGCGACAATCTAAATGCTTACTACTGGGTGGTGGTGGTGCTACCGGTTTCCGGAGCAGCCGGGGCAGCGGGAGCGGCCGGAGCAGCTTCAGCAGCCGGGGCGGCAGGAGCAGCAGCCGGGGCTTCGGTGGTGGCCGGAGCCTGGTCTTTCTTCTGGCAGGCGCCGACGGCCGCCACCGCGGCAAGCGCCGCAAGCAGAATGGCATACTTTTTCATGACTTTACGTTTTCCTTATAGCTAGGTAACGACAGGGGAGTGGTACATCTACCTTATTGAGCATATTTCTACTCAATGAGCCCGTATTGTTCTTAAACTGAAGAAATATTGCAATCACCTGAGACCAGAAAAAGGCTTAAGGGAGCGCAGTTTCTCGGGGTTTTAGCGACCGCACGGGGCACGTGCCTTGCGCGCTAATTTGCTATGAGCCCAGCTGCGGAAGGCCAAAAAGCAGGCCTTGGGCGTTGCCGATGCCAATTTTGCGCAGTGCTTGGTGAGTAGCCTCGTTTTCGACGCTCTCGGCGATAGTTTGCATACCGAATGATTGCGCCAGCGTGTGGATGTGAGTGACGATTTTTCGGTCGGATTCGTTGTCGACCATGCCACGCACGAACGACCCCTCGATTTTCAAATAATCCGGACGGAACTGGTTGAGGAAGTTATAGGTGGAGTAGCCGCTGCCGAAGTCGTCGAGCGCCAGCTTGCAGCCGAGCGCGCGTAGCTCTTGGATGTCTTGCCGCAGGGTATCGCTGATGGGGATCGACTCACGCTCGGTGATTTCGATGGTAATGGCGCGTCCTGCCTCACAGCTGGGTTTGAGAATCGAGCCCAATTCCTTGACGTAGCCGCGATCGTTGAAGGACGACAGATCGACGTTCAGAAACAGCGCTTGTTCGGCAGGTGTGATGGCGAGGGCGGTGCGGATGATGTGCAGGTCGACATCA
The DNA here is from genome assembly GCA_016199745.1 of Gammaproteobacteria bacterium. NCBI lineage: Bacteria > Pseudomonadati > Pseudomonadota > Gammaproteobacteria > Gammaproteobacteria bacterium. The sequence goes on along the minus strand of JACQFZ010000004.1, from coordinate 73,226 downwards.
CGCGTCAGCCCAAGCTCCTCGGCGACGGCAATGAAGTCTTTCGCTTGGATGATGGTACCGTTGACGCGCATACGCGCCAGTACTTCGTACGCCATTGGTAAGCCGGTTTGCATGTCGCAGATCGGCTGGAACGCCGGATGAATGTTGCCTTCCTCGAGCGCGGTGCGCAGCTGAAAGCCCTGGCTGAAGATCGACATCATCGCCTGGCTGACGTCGGGCGACAGCACCTCGATGCGATTACGGCCGCGGCGTTTGCTGTGGTACAGCGCGACGTCGGCCGCGCTCACCAGCTCTTGCGCGTTGCGCCCATGGGTCGGCGCCTCGGCCACGCCGAGCGACGACTGTAGTTGCATGCTGCCGACCGGCAGCGGCACGCGCGTCAGGCTGATTTGTTGGTGCAGCTTCTGCGCAATCTTGGTGGCGTTCTCGAGGTTGGTGTTCTTCAGCACCATGGCGAATTCGTCGCCGGCTAGGCGAGCAATATAGTCATTGCGCCGTACCTGTTGCTTCAAGAGTTGCGCCGTTGTGCGCAATACCTCGTCGCCAAACGGATGGCCGTATGTGTCGTTGATGAATTTGAAACCATCGAGGTCGATCAGCAGCAGACACACTGACCGGCTCTTAGTGAGATGATCCGACAGGATGACTTCGAGCTGGGTATCGAAGTGGCGCCGGTTGTAGAGCCCGGTTAACGGGTCGGTGACCGACATGTGATAGAGCTCGTCTTGGTACCGGCTCAGCAACCGATTGAGCTCGACGCTCTTGGTAATATCGCCGAGCGTACCGATAACGCCGGTAAAAACGCCGCCACTGTCGATTTGCGCGTCGGCATCGACGCTGACCCAGAGCTTTTTGCCGGAGGCCGTACGAAACGGCACCTCGCGGCCTTTTTCGTGCAATTCGGCCAAATGTTGCGGCGCGAAATCGCGCACGGCGTCTTCGTCGAGCAGGAAATCGCTGAACGTCTTACCGATCGTTTCGTCGATCTTATGGCCAGTCAACCGTTCCCACGCTGGATTGAGAAACACCACCTGCCCGTCCGAGTCGATCTCGAACAGGATCTCGTGCATGCCGTCGATTAGTTTGCGTAGTTGCGTTTCGCTGTGTTCGAGCAACTCGCGCGCTTCCGACAGGCTGTTGATGTAGTGGCGCATCGCCGCCGAACCGTCGGTGAATGCCTGATTGAGCTCTTGAATTTCGCGGCTACTCGATGGCATCAGCTTGATGCCAGGCTTCCAATTGCCGCGCGAAAATTCGCGGGCCCATTCGGTCAGCGGTTTCAGCGGCGCGGTAAAGCGGGCGAGCAGGGTATAGGCAATGATGAAGGTAAGCAGCAGCAGCGTTGCCGTTACCGCTGCGCCTTGAACAATGAGATGGTGGACGGCCGCGTTGAGCGGGGCGACGGCGAGCGTGAACTCGACGTGCTTGGCGCCGCTGGCGCTTTGGAGCGTCGTCGACAGTCGGCGCGGAGTTGTCGCCTCCGGCGTCAGTAGGCGCGTATACCAAGCAGCCGGCTCGGTGTCATGGACATATTCGTAAAGCCGAGTTCCGGAGGCGTCGGTGATGCGAATCGCCGCAATCGCCGGATCGTCGGCAATATGGCTGACGTAGCCGTCCAGTCCGAACACTTTGTCGGTGGCGATCATGCCTTGCACCACCGGTGCCAGAGTTTGGATCAGGCGGTGGCCGAAATTTTCTTGTGCTTCGAGTTGTACGTGGGCGGTGTACTTAGCGAGAGCGATGGTTACCAGTACGGCGGTCAACAGAATCAGGCCGGAGAAAGCGGCGGTGAGTCGAGCCTGCAAGCTGCCGGGTAGTCGCAGCCGACTAATCATATTGCCGAGATTGCTGAGCCGCTGCGTTCGGGTGTGGTTGAGGAATGCTGCCATCGTTAGGAGTAATTTGGCGAAGGCCGCGGCGTTAACGAGGCAGGCAGTATAGCCGAGGTCGTCGGCGCTGGGCCAGACGATAGGTCGATTTGGTCCGTCTATCGGATTGTGATGGTTCCTCTATCACTGGCGGCGCTGCCGGCGTCCGCCAGTGACTTACCGTTGTACTAGCGCAGGCTGATGATCGGCCAACCGCGCGCCTCGGCGGTTTTGCGCAAAATCGGATCGGGGTCGACCGCCACTGGGTGCGTTACCGTTTGCAGTAACGGCAAATCGTTGTGCGAATCGCTGTAGCCATGGCTGCCATTCAGCTCGCCGGGATGCACCTTGAGCCATGCGTGCAGCCGCTCGACCTTGCCCTCGCGGTAGCACGGTGTGCCGGCGACGCCGCCGGTGTAGCGGCCGTCGCGTTGCTCCGGTTCGGTAGCGATCAGGTGCGTAACGCCGAGGACCCGGGCGATGGGCCCGGTCACGAAGCTATTGGTGGCCGTGATGATGACCAGCGTGTCGCCGCGTGTGCGATGTTTTTCGAGCAACGCCTTTGCGCCTGGCGCGATCATCGGCAGGATGTGACTCTGCATGAATTCGGCATGCAATCGATCGAGCGTCGCGCGGTCGTGCCGTGCTAGCGACGCCAATGAAAATGCCAGAAATTCGTAAATGTCGAGTGTGCCGGCTTCGTATTGTTTGTAATAGCGGTCGTTCGCCGGCCGGAAGGTAGCACCGTCGACCAATCCGCGTTCGATTAAGAATTCGCCCCAGGCGTAGTCACTATCGCCGGCGAGCAATGTGTGGTCGAGATCAAAGAGTGCGAGAGTCACGATGGTAATGAATATGTAGTGTTGTTAGGAAAAGGGTAGCGTAAAACAGGCACAGCTATTATAAGTATCGAAAAGCGCTGTTGATGAGCTAACAATGATAGACGAACAAGGTTACCGACCCAATGTCGGTATTATCCTTTGCAACGTGGCCAGTCAAGTATTCTGGGCACGCCGTCGCGGGCGCGATGGCTGGCAGTTTCCCCAGGGTGGGATCAAATCGCACGAGACCGCGGAACAGGCGTTGTACCGCGAACTGTATGAAGAAGTCGGCCTCGGCGAAGAGCACGTCGCGCTGCTCGGCCGCACGCGCGATTGGTTGTATTACGACATTCCCGACGATTATTTGCGCCGTACCTGCCAGCATCGTCCGTTCCGTGGCCAGAAGCAGATCTGGTTCTTGCTGCGGTTTGTTGCGTCGGAAAACGACGTCTGCCTGGACCGAGGGATCGAGAAACCGGAATTCGACAGTTGGTGCTGGGTCGACTATTGGAGCACGCTCGATCACATCATCGATTTCAAGCGCGACGTGTATCGGCGTGCGCTGGCGGAGCTCGAGCCGTTACTGAAGATCGCGTAGTGCTTATGGATCGGATCGTTGCTGTTTTACGTAGCGCTTATGCGCTACCAGAACTACCATATCGTCGCCGATATGTTTGTCACGAGCATTGTCGTCAGTGTGCCTGTGGTGGTGGGGTTGCGATATCTGTATTCATTCATTGGCGTACCGATTGTTACGGTCACGCAAAAATTAATTAATTCGACGCGTAAAACATGATTAAAGTATCACCGACTTCCCGACGAAATTTAAAATTTTATTTCTCCTTCACGGTGGCTCTCATTGCCATCAGCGTTATCGTTTCGCTGATGTCGAACTTGGGCTCGTCGGCGAATGTTTTGCAACCGCTGTTCATTGCCGGTGTTGATGGCACAGGATCGGAAATCTTATCGGGAGAAATTTGGCGGTTGATCACGCCGATCTTCATTCACTTCGGTATTCTGCATCTAGTGTTCAACATGATGTGGTTGTGGGATCTGGGTAATCTCATTGAAGGAAAGCGCGGGCCGTTGTATTTCGGCGGATTTGTATTGGTCGTTGGGATTGCCTCCAATCTCGTCCAATACTTGTGTACCGGATCGCCTTACTTCGGCGGCATGTCAGGGGTCGTGTACGGGCTTCTCGGTTATATCTGGATGCAGGGGAAATACAACCCGCGCTTCGGTTATAGGCTGCATCAACAAACCGTCGTTATGATGCTGGGTTGGTTTGTGCTTTGTTGGACCGGTTTGCTGGGTCCGATCGCTAATTGGGCGCATACCGCCGGTCTTGTGATCGGTGTGGCTTGGGGTTATCTCGAACGGGGAAAACGTCCATCGGCGTTGCGACCCACGTGAGTCGCCGGATCGGAAGACCGATGCCGTGGAGTTGGAATAGAGCGTAACGACGGCGGGGTGAACAAAATTTTCTCCGCCGATGACGAGCGAGAGTCAGAATCAATATCCAGGGTTGCGCTCAAACAAAAGTTTCCTGCACCACGCCCGCCGCCAGCAGCGCCGCTCCGCAAGCCGTATGTTGAAACCGTGCCGACTTCGGCTTAACGCCGACGATATGTTCGCGTAGCCGTGTCCACGCCGAATTTTGGCTGCCGCCGCCGATAGTCCAAAGTGCTTTGAGCTTGGGTGCGCCGAGCTCGGCCAGGCGTGCATAACCTTGGCTTTCGATGCGGGCGATGCCTTCGAGTAAGCCTTGTAGGAAGACGGTGCTATCGCCGGGCAGGGGTTCCAGGCGTGGTTCCAAACGCGGGTCGTTTACCGGGAAGCGCTCGCCGGTTGCAGGGAGTGGGTAATAATTGAGGTCGGTCGGGTGCTCGGGTTCGAGCAATGTCGCCATTTCCCGTAGATGCTCGACCGTGAAGTACTGCAACAGTATCGCGCCGCCGCTGTTAGATGTGCCGCCCGTGAGCCAGCGCTGTCCGAGGCGATGGCTATAGACGCCATAGCGGTTGGCGAAAATCGGCTTCGGCGAAATCATCTGCAGCGTCAAATTATTGCCGAGGATAGTGACGCCGTGGCCCGGTTCGAATACGCCGGTTGCCAGAAAGGCGGCGACCGTGTCGGTCGTGCCAGCAGTCACTTCGGTATCGGTGAGCAGGCCTAACGCCTTGGCGGTGTCAGCGCTGATGCGGCCAATGGTTTCGCCGGGCGCATGGACCTTCGGCAATAGCGCCCGGTTGACATCCAGCTCGTCGAGCCACTTCGGCCACGCTAGCTTTTGTGGGTCGTAACCCAGTGTTAGGCAATTGTGGTAATCGCTATGGCCGTAACTGCCGGTGAGGCGGTTACTGATCCAGTCGGCCGCGTGCAACACATGCGCGGCGCGGGCGTGCACTTTGGTAGCTTGTAACCATAAGAGCTTCGCCAGGCTGCCACTGGTGCCAAAAGCCGCCGACGTATCGTCGGCGATAGCGGCAATACGCTCAGCCTCGTCTTCGGCGCGGCGATCGTTCGCCATCAGTCCGGGCGATTGCGGCTGACCATTCTTGTCGGTGAACAGTATCGTGCCGGTGCTGCCGGCGACGGCGATCCGGTGTACGCGTTTCGCGTCGACCTGACCGACCAATTCTTTGAGACAGCCGCTGACCGCTTTCCACCAATCATTCGGATCTTGCGTGACTTGTTTTCCCTGGCGCAGCGCCGCCGGCAGCGTCGCTTCGGTACGGGCCAGTACCCGTTGCTTAGCGTTCAGCGCCACGGCGCGGCAGCCGCTGGTGCCGAGATCGATACCTATATAGATATCGCGCGGCGGTTCCGGCCGCGCGACCGGCTTCGGTGGAACCGGGGGAGCCGTCGGTTTCGCGGATGGCGGTGTTACCGCGACCGTCGGTTCAGCCGGCGGAGAATTCGGTCGGCGTCGCGCCAGCATGCGCAAGCGATCCGAAGGCGAGGTCGGCGAGTTATCGGGGGCAGCTGCGGTTGCCTCCGGAAACGAGACTTCGGACACTTCGAGATTGAGCGGCATGAACGGTTTGCGTGTATCGGCCGTGGCGCGCAGGACCGGTTCCGGCGCCGCTGGCGTTACCGGCATCGGTGCGGCGGCGACGGGCGCAACGGTGACAACGGCTACCTGGGTAGCGTCCTGCTCGGTCCGGGGAAGGTCGTCCGGCATTGCCGGCGGCTGGCGGAAGCCGGGCTGCCGATGCTCGGCGGTAACGGTCGTGTACACACCGCCGCGTACGTTGAACTCGGCGCGCAGGCGCATGTAGCGCGGCTGGGTGGCCGCCACCAAGTCGCTCAGGATCGCGTTGGTGACTTTCTCGTGGAAGTGGCCCTCGTTACGGAACGACCAGATGTAGAGCTTGTACGATTTCAGCTCAACGCATAGCTGGTCGGGCACGTATTCGAGGTAAAGTGTTGCGAAGTCCGGCTGGCCGGTCTTCGGACACAGACAGGTGAATTCGGGTGTACGGATCTCGATGATATAATCGCGGTCCGGTTGCGGGTTCGGAAACGTTTCTAAAGTTCTAGTTGGGCTGGTGGTCATCGTTGCGGAATAGGCGTGGGAAACTGCGTTGTCCTTCGTTAGAATTGTAACACTATTAAAGAGGCAGGCAGGCGCTATCCTTCATGCGACTTAAGACTATCCGGCTCGCCGGCTTTAAATCCTTCGTTGATCCCACCACAGTTCCCATTAACGGCAGTCTTATTGGTGTCGTTGGTCCCAACGGTTGCGGCAAGTCGAACATTATCGACGCCGTCCGCTGGGTCATGGGCGAATCATCGGCCAAGCATCTGCGCGGCGACTCGATGGCGGACGTCATCTTTAACGGCTCGAACGCGCGCAAGCCCGTCGGTAAAGCGGTCGTCGAGCTGATATTCGATAATACCGCGGGCCGTGCCGGCGGCGAATACTCGAACTATGCCGAGATCGCGATTCGCCGCGAGGCTGGCCGCGATGGCCAGTCGGATTATTTCTTGAATAAGACGCGCTGCCGCCGTAAAGACATTACCGATCTATTTCTCGGCACCGGCCTTGGACCGCGCGCTTACTCGATCATCGAGCAAGGCATGGTCACGCGCATCATCGAAGCCAAGCCGGAAGACCTGCGCGGCTTTATTGAAGAGGCCGCCGGTATCTCGCGTTATAAAGAGCGCCGGCGCGAAACCGAGATCCGCATCAAGCATACGCTCGAAAACCTGGCGCGCGTCGACGACATTCGCAAAGAGCTCGACAGCCAGCTCGGCAAGCTGAACAAGCAATCGAAAGCCGCCGCCAAGTACAAAGAATTGAAACAAGAAGAGCGCACGGTGCGCGCGCAATTGTTGGCGCTGCGTTACCGCGAGCTCGACGAAAAACTGAACGCGCAAGACAGCATCATCCGTGAGCACGAGACCGCGCTCGAAGCGGCATTGGCAGCGCAGCGCGAGATCGAGGCCGGCATCGAGCAACGTCGGTCGGAACATACCGAAGCGCTCGACGCGCAGAACGCGGTGCAGGCCGAGTACTACTCGGTCGGCAACGAGGTGTCGCGGTTGGAGCAAGCGATCGAGCACGCGCGTGAAACACGCGAAGCGTTGAAGCGCGAGCAAGATCAGTTGAATCGTGCTTGGGCTGAGGCCGAAGCGCATTTGAACGCCGATCGGGCACGACTGACCGAGCTCACGCAAAAGCTGGACGAGATCGGTCCGCAAATCGGTAACTACGCCGCCGAGCGTGATGCCGCGACCGTGGCGTTGCGCGACGCCGAAGCGGCGGTACAGGCGTGGCAGGAAGAGTGGGAGGCGTTTAACACTGCCGCCGCCGAGCCGGCCAAGACGCGCGATATTCAAAGTGCGCGCATTCGCCAACTCGAATCGCAAGTCACGCGCTTGACCGAACGCCGCACGCGCTTGGCCGATGAAGCGCAAGCCGTCGAAAACGAATTGAAGGCCGCCGGCCTCGACGCCGTGCGCGATGAAGCGCGCGCGCTTGATGAAACCTGCGCCACGCTTGAACAATCGCTCAACGAAAACACCGGTCGCGTCCAAGAGACCCGCAATCGCGGTGATGAGCTCAATCGCACCGTAACTGCACGCCGCGGCGAACAGCAGTCGGCGCAGGCGCGCCTGGCGAGTTTGCGCGAGCTGCAGGCGGCCGCTGAGGCGCGGCACGATGCCGGCATCAACGATTGGTTGCGCCAGCGCGGCCTTGAACAGGCGCCGCGATTGGGCAGTCGCTTGCATGTCGAGTCGGGCTGGGAAACCGCGGTCGAGCGCGTGCTCGGTGCGCGTTTAGCGGCGGTCTGCGCCGAACGTTTGCCGGATGTCACCAGCGGCCTGGCGGATCTCAAGCCGGCCCATCTCACCGTGCTCGATCTCGCGGCGCCGCGTGCTAACGATAGTATCCGCAGCGGCGCATTGCTCGAGCAGGTCCGCTCCGATATCGATCTCGCCCCGTTGTTGGCCGGCGTTTACACCGCGACCCATCTGAACGATGCGTTGAGCCGGCGCGAGTCGCTGGCGGCACACGAATCGTTCATCACACCGACCGGCGAATGGGTCGGGCGCAATTGGTTGAGCTTGGCGCATGCCGCCGGTAACGAGCGTGGTTGGCTCGCGCGTGAGCGCGAGATCGAAACCATCGAGCGCGGTTGCGCCGAGCGTGGTACCGAGATCGACACGCTGACGGCCAGTTTGACGCAGGCGCGCACCGAGCTGTCCGAGCTCGAACAGCGGCGCCAGCAGCTGACACGCGAGCTCAACGAACAGCAACGCCTGCGCGCCAAGGGCCGCGAACGTCTCGGCCTCGAGCAAGAACGGCTGACGCAGTTGGAAGGCCGCGGTGCCAAGCTCGCGCGTGAGCAACAAGAGCTCGATGTGCAGTTAACGCGCGATCAGGCCGACGTTGCTGCCGCAACCGAATTGCTACGCCAGGCCGAAGCCGACAGCAGCACGCACGAGGCGCGTCGCGCCGAACTGCAGGCGCGCCGGCAAGTGGTGCAAGACCAGTTGGCCGCCGGCCGCCGCGCCGAGACCGAAGCGCGCGACCGCGCGCATCACAGCGAGATCGAGCAGCGCACCTTACAGACGGCGTTCGAGTCGACGCGTGCCAGTATCGTTCGACTCGAAGCGCAGCTAAGCAGTTTGACGGCGCGGCGCGAAGAGTTGGCCGAGTTGCTGGCCGACAATCGCGATCCGGATGAAGAGCTGCGTCAGGAATTGAATCTGCAGCTGACGAAGCGGCTGGAAATCGAGCAGCGCCTGAACGACGCACGCCGCATTACCGGCGAGATCGATGCGGCGTTGCGTGAGCAAGAACATCAGCGGGGTCAGGCGGAGAAGCAGGTGCAGGAGATTCGCTCAGGTCTGGAGAGCGAGCGCGTGACGCGTCAAGAGTTGGTCGTGCGACGCGATACCCATGCCGAGCAGGTACGCGAGGCCGGTGCCGAGCTGGCGCAAGTGTTGACCGAGATGCCGGCGGAAGCGAATGAGCCGGACTGGCAAGAACGTTTAGATCAGCTGGCGAACCGTATCGAACGACTAGGTCCTATTAACCTCGTTGCGATCGAAGAGTTCGAAGAGCTGTCGCAGCGTAAGGGCTATCTCGACAAGCAGGCGGACGATTTACAGCAGGCGTTGGCGACGCTCGACGAGGCCATGAAGAAGATGGACGCCGAGACCCGCACGCGTTTCCGCGAGACCTTCGACAAGGTCAACGAGAATTTCCAATTGTTCTTCCCGCGTTTGTTCGGCGGCGGCAGCGCTTACCTCGAGCTGACCGACAACAACTTGCTCGAGACCGGCGTGTCGGTAATGGCGCGCCCGCCGGGCAAGCGCAACAGCACGATTCATCTGCTGTCCGGCGGTGAAAAGGCGTTGACGGCGGTGGCGTTGCTGTTCTCGATCTTCGAGCTCAATCCGGCACCGTTCTGTTTGATGGACGAGGTCGATGCGCCGCTCGACGACGCCAACGTGCAGCGCTACGCCGAAACATTGAAAACGATGTCCGAGCGCACACAGTTGCTGTACATCACCCACAACAAGATCAGCATGGAGATGGCCGACATCCTGTTGGGTGTCACCATGTCCGAGCCGGGCGTGTCGCGGTTGGTGGCGGTCGATGTCGAAGAGGCTATGAAGATGGCGGCGCAGGCGTAATTGGCAGTCGCCCTCTTTCTAGGAAGAGGGTGCTGCGATCAGGTGCGGGGTATGACCTAGCCGGTCTTTACCCCGATCATCGGTGAAGGTGTGCGTCGCGTTTTTTAACGAGACGCGTTAACATTCAGCAGCCTAGCGCTAGAGCAGAAAACTTGACGCCAGCCCTGCGACCAGAACACCCAATCGAACTCAATAAAAGACGACCGCGAGCCGTGCACGCGCTTTCAGACGACCTTCCGCCCGAATTTAGAGAATCTTTCTGCGTGCTTAAGAAGCCGTCCGAGCGCGCGCCGTTTTCACCCAGCATCCGCGTGACATTGTCATGATGAATCTGCAGATCGCTCTGCTAGTCATCGGCATCGTTATCATTGCCATCATCGCCGTATCGGCGCTCGATCGTGATCGATTGACGCGCTCTTTCCGGCGTTTGCATTTCTCATCGAACGGTGCCGGCGGCCTACTCAATCGGCGCGAGCCGGTTGTGCAGGTCGATACGCCGTCGCCGATCGCCGATCCGCGTTTTCTCAAGGCGGAAGCAACGGTACCGGCCGATCTGCCGGCAGACTCGGATATCGATCCGGTCAGCGATGCGTTGGCTGATATCGAAGAGGTGGCGAACCAGCCGCTCAATCTGAACCCGGGCTTCGATCCGCCGGGCACCGGGCCGGAAGCGGTGCGCCCCGGTGAGCGCCAAATGTCGCCGATCGAGGCAATCGATTTTGTGGTTCATTTGCCGGGTCCGGGACCGGTACGCCGGCGGGCGGCGTTGTCGGTTTACAAGCAGAACGAGTACAAGCTTGACTACCCACGGCAGCTCTACGGTCAGCGCTATCAAACTAATTTCTGGTCGACCTTGCAGTACGATTCCGACGTAACGCAGTACAGCGACCTTAAGCTCGCGATCCAGTTGGTCGATGCCCGCGGGCCGATCGGTGAGACCGAGCTCAATACGTTCGCACAGGTGGGTCTCAAACTTGCCGATGCGTTACACCGGCCGTCCAAATTTTCGATTACGTTTGAGCAGGCGATCGAACGGGGCCGCGAGTTGACGGCGTTTTGCGATGAGCATGACGTCATTGCCGGCGTAAACGTCGTCACCGAGGCGCATACGCCGTTCAAAGGGCGGGCGCTGTTGGCGGCGATGGAGCACGAGGGCATGACGCTCGAGGCTAAGAATATCTTTTATAAGCGCGACAACGGCCGGCTGCTCTATTGTCTATCGAACCTGTACAAGCCGGGTAACTTCGATCCGGAAATGTGGGACAGTTTCCGGACGCCGGGCCTGACGCTGTTCATGAGCGTTCCCAGCGTCGCCGAGCCGACCGAGGCGTTCGATCATATGGTCGATACCGCCAGGTCGGTGGCGCGTTTTCTCGATGGCCAGTTGTTGGATCAAGACCGGCGCCCGCTGACCGATAAGGGCATTACCGCCATCCGCGCGCAGATCCACGGCATCGACGTCAAGATGCGCGCCTTCGGCATCGCTCCCGGTAGCGAAGCGGCGCTGCGTTTGTTCGCCACCGATCTCTAGAACAATGTAGGGTGGGCGGTGTTTTTTCGCCCACGCGGATTAAAAAACGCGTGGGCGGGAAAGCGCCGCCCACCCTACGTTTTTTTGAAGCGACAACATGACCGCCAAGGACTCCGCCGCTACGCGCATCGCCGATCTACGCCAGCAGATCGACCTGGCTAACTATCGCTATTACGTACTCGATCAACCGACGATCGCGGATGCTGAGTACGACCGGTTATTGCGTGAACTGCAGACGCTCGAGCAGCAGCACCCCGACCTAATTATGCCAGAATCGCCGACCCAGCGGGTCGGCGCGCAGCCGTTGGCCGCATTTGCGGCGGTGCGCCACACGCTGCCGATGACGTCGATGGACAACGCTTTCACCGACGACGATCTGCGCGAGTGGGACACGCGCGTGCGCAAGGGTCTCGAGACCGATAGCGAGGTCACTTACACCGCCGAGCCGAAGTTCGACGGCGTCTCCGTGAGTCTGCGTTATGTGCGCGGCGCGTTGGTGCAGGCCGGTACGCGCGGCGACGGCGAGACCGGTGAAGACGTCAGCGCTAACGTGCGCACCATCAAAGCGGTACCGCTCAAATTGCAGGGCGACGATTGGCCGGAGGTGCTCGAAGTACGCGGCGAAGTCGTCATCCCCAAAGCCGACTTCGAGCGGTTGAACCGCGAACAACTGGCGCGGGGCGATAAGATTTTCGCTAATCCACGCAACTCCGCGGCCGGTAGTTTGCGCCAGCTTGATCCGCGCATTACGGCGACCCGTCCGCTCAGTTTTTTCCCGTGGGGCCTCGGCGACGTATCGGCACCGATCGGGCGGCGCTATGCCGACGTGGTCGAGCGGCTACAGGCATGGGGTTTCCGCGTCAGCAAATTTTTCCGCGTCGTTCACGGCACTGAAGGTTGTCGCGCTTATTACCGCGAGTTATTGGAGCAGCGGCAGCAATTGCCGTTCGAGATCGACGGCGTCGTTTATAAGGTCGATGACCTCGCCGCGCGCCTACAATTGGGTTTCACCGCACGTGCCCCGCGCTGGGCACTCGCGCACAAACTACCGGCGCAGGAAGAGAACACGACCGTCGAAGATATCCTGCCCTCTGTCGGACGTACGGGGGTCATCACGCCCGTGGCGGTGTTAAATCCCGTACAGGTAAGCGGGGTTACAGTGACGCACGCGACGTTGCACAACGAAGACGAGTTGCGACGCAAGGACGTGCGTATCGGCGATACCGTCATCGTCCGGCGTGCTGGCGATGTGATTCCGGAAGTGGTCGGTGTCGTGCTGGACAAGCGTCCGCCGGATGCGCGCGAGTGGCATATGCCGACCCAGTGCCCGGTGTGCGGCTCGGACGTGTTGCGCGAGGCGGAAGCGGCGGCGCATCGGTGCATGGGTGGGCTCGTTTGCTCGGCGCAGCGCACCGGCGCGATCCTGCACTTTGCCGCGCGCTCGGCCATGGATGTCGAAGGATTGGGCGATAAGTTGGTGGAGCAGCTGGTACAAAAGGAGTTGATCCATAATGTGGCCGATCTCTATCGCTTGCAGAAGGCCGACCTCGTGGCGCTGGAGCGTATGGGCGAGAAATCGGCGCAGAATCTGCTCGATCACATCGAGCGCAGCAAGCAAACGACGTTCGCGCGCTTCTTATACGGCCTCGGCGTTCCGCAGGTGGGCGAAACCACCGCCCAGCAATTGGCCGATTACTTCGGCTCGCTCGATGCGCTGCTTGCCGCCGGCGTCGAGGATATCGACGCGGTGCCGAACATCGGCGCCAGCATGGCCGAAGACATCCACGCCTTCTTCCAAGAGTCGCACAACCGCCGCGTTATCGAGCAGTTGCTCGCTGCCGGTGTGCGCTGGCCGCAAGTACAGCGCCGGCTGCCGACCGAGGGCAAATTGGCCGGAAAAACGGTGGTTCTGACCGGTACGTTAGCTGCCATGTCGCGCGACCAGGCCAAAAAGAGGCTGCAAGCGCTAGGTGCTAAAGTTACCGATAGTGTTTCCAAAAAAACCAGCTACGTTGTCGTCGGCGTCGATCCCGGATCGAAAGCCGACAAGGCCCGGGGTTTGGGGGTGCCGATACTCGAAGAGCCTGAGTTTTTGCAGCTCATCGACGAGTAGTCGCGCACAAATTTCTCGCACGAGAAAGTCGGTGGCGATCGTTTGCCGCTGGCTGCGCGCTGGGTCGTCGGTGGCCACGAGGTTTCGCACTCCATGATTGTTTATCACCTGCGTCGTAGCACCGAAATTCCCAAACTTTTAAACGATGGCCTAATCCGTACCGATGGTCGTCATTATGTTTTCGATCGCTGGGAAGACGCGCAGCTGCTGCTGAACGCGTTACACCGTGCCGCCGGCTCCGCGCCGGATGCGTACGTCGCGCTCGTACTGGACGTCGACGACGACATGTTGGCGGCATCGCCGATCCCTGAGCGCAAACTACCTCCCGGTCTGCGTTCGGACGACGTGGCGCGGTTGCAGTCACGTTCGCGTTATCCGGAAGTCGATATCAGCGCGCATCGCATCCTCGATGTGAAAAGCGGCTTCGGCGATTCGGTGATGAACCGTTATCGCGCCGACAGTAAAGGCCGCGCGCCGGTATGGCGCTTCTTAGCGTTTGCCAAGCCGTATTGGCGGTACGTTGCCGCCGCGACCGTTGCCGGTCTGCTCAAATTTTTGATGCCGCTGGCGTTCCCGTGGATGCTCAAGATCCTGCTCGATGATGTGGTGCTCAATAGTGCGCTCGACGATGCCGTCCGCGAGCGCAAGATTCTGTACCTCGTCGGCAGCGTGTTGTCGGTCAACGCGCTATGGATGGTATCGACGTACTATCGCAGCGTATTCGCCGCCATTGCCGGCCACCGCATGGTGCGCGACCTGCGCGTGGCGCTATTCAGTCACGTACAACGGTTGTCGCACGCATTTTTCACGCGCCATCAGACCGGTGCCATCGTCTCGCGCGTGGTAAACGACATCAGCCTGGCGCAAAACTTCGTCGGCTCGGCACTTACCAACGTCTGGATGGATGTGGCGCTGTTGCTGGCGCTGGTCGGCATTTTGTTAACGATCCATCCGATGATGACGCTGGTGTCGCTGGTGTTGATGCCGATCTACTTCTTTTCGCTACGTGCCATGGGTCCACGTATTCGCCGATCGACGCAGGAAGTCCAGCAGCGGCTGGAAATGTTGTCCGGCGAGCTGCACGAGAAGGTTGCCGGGGTCGCTATCGTCAAAGGTTTTGCGCGCGAATCGGCCGAGACACAGCTGTTCGCGACCCATGCCAACAAGTTACTGAGCAAGGTGCTGTACTCGGCGCGTTTTACCGCCTTAAACGAAGTCGCGGTCGGCTTCGTCGTGCACACCGCGCCGGTGCTGGTGGTTTGGTATGGCGTACACCAGATCCTCGCTAACCAGTTGACGGTTGGTGCACTGACGCAGTTCCTGCTTTACCTCGGTATGTTTTATTACCCGCTGCAGCGGTTGTCCGACTTGAGCGTGGTACTGAGCAATGCGTTGGCGGCAATCGATCGGATATTCGAATACTTCGACACCCAGCCGCATGTGGTTGAGCGGCCGAGCGCAACGCGTGTCACCGAGTGCCGCGGGCGCATCGATTTTGACGCGGTGCAGTTCGGCTACGACACCGACTCGCATATTTTGCAGGACATTAGCTTGACGATTGCGCCGGGCCAGACCGTTGCCTTCGTCGGCCCGAGTGGCGCCGGCAAGTCGACGTTGGCGAATCTGGTGCCGCGGTTCTACGATCCGCTCGCTGGCCGCATCCTGCTCGACGGTGTCGACCTGCGCGAGTTGCAGCTCGATTCGCTGCGCCGGCACATCGGTATTGTCAATCAAGAAACGATTTTGTTCTCCGGCACGGTGCAGGAGAATTTGTTGTTGGCCAAACCCGATGCCAGGCTCGATGAGATCGTCGCTGCGCTCGAAGCCGCTAATGCGCTGGAATTCGTGCAGTGCCTGCCGGAAGGGTTGTCGACCGAGATCGGCGAACGTGGTGCGGTGCTGTCCGGCGGTCAGAAGCAGCGGTTAGCGATTGCCCGCGCCTTTCTCAAAGATCCAAAAATATTGATTCTTGACGAAGCAACATCGGCGCTCGATTCCCGCTCTGAGCGCCGTATTCAAGCAGCGCTAGCGCGGTTGTTGCGTAATCGGACATCGATTGTCATTGCCCATCGACTGTCCACCGTATTGCGCGCCGACCAGATCGTCGTGCTCGATAGTGGCCGCGTTTCCGAAGTTGGTAAGCATGCCGAGCTTCTCGCCCGCGGCGGCCTCTATGCCCAGCTTTATAACGAGCAATTCGGTCAGGCCGATCCCACTAAGGCGGGTAAACCCTTGCTGGACTCGGAGGGTCTCCTCATGACAGTCAACGGCTGACTTCATTGTTGACGCGTTTCAAACCGGCCCTGCTCTTCGGGAACGGGTCGGTGTAGTACCCTCGTCGTAGTCCTTCATGTTATTGCCAGCCAAGCGGTACCGTTCGACGTTTATGCACTATCTTAGAGAGGTTTTGTTAACCTGCACGGATCGAGAACGGGGAACAAACGATGGGGCGAAATTTAGTGGTGGCGTGCGACGGAACGTGGAATACGCCGACCCAAACGGATCGCGGTTTAGTGGTCCCGACTAACGTTGTCAAAATGGCACGGGCGGTTGAGTCGTCTGACCAGCAACTGATTTATTACGACACGGGTTTGGGTACCGGTAAGGGTTGGGACCACTACACTGGCGGCTTATTCGGAATCGGCCTTACCGCGAACATTCACGACGCCTACTGTTGGATCGCCAATCACTACCAAGACGGCGATCGATTGTTCTTGTTTGGGTTTAGTCGCGGCGCCTACACCGTGCGTTCGTTATCCGGCTTGATCGGACGTTGCGGATTGCCGCCGGCGAAAGATACGAAAGCGGTGAAGCGTGCCTACGATCTTTATCGGCAGTCGACCAATGCGAAGGGCAAAGCCAAGGCGGCTGAGTTCAAAGCGAAGCAGCGTCAGCCGTCGGTGCACTTTATTGGCGTCTGGGATACGGTCGGCTCGCTCGGTGTGCCGGCACTATCGCGCTATGGGCTACTGCGCAAAATCTTTCGGCGCTTGATCGAGGGTTCGAAGTACGCTCATGGTTTCCATGACGAGACTCTCGGCCGACACGTGTTATACGCGTATCAAGCGCTGGGAATCGACGAGCGCCGCGGTCCTTATGAACCAAGTCTGTGGAAAAGCGACGGTACGCTACGGCTTAACGTCGAACAGGTTTGGTTTGCCGGGGTGCACACCAATGTCGGCGGTGGTTATATCGATGCCGGGCTTTCCGATCATGCGTTCATGTGGATGGCGGTCAAGGCGATGAGTGCCGGCCTTACGCTGCAGGAGCGTTATTTGGCCATGCGTGTCGATCCCAATTGTTACGGCGAGCTGCGTAATTCGGTGCTCGGTATTTATAAATTATTGCCGACGTTTAAACGCAAGCTTGCTCGCGGCAATACGCTGAACGAACATATCCATAAAAGCGTGCTGAATCGCCTGCAACATCCGACTAACAGCTATCGTCCGGTCAATCTCGTGCACGGGTTGAAGGCGAAGGTACCGATTACCGACGATGGCTTGAGTCATATCGAGAAGATTCGGGAAACGCTTTATCCAAAGCTATCCAGTTAGTGGAGTTACGATGACGAAGACGTTTAACGCGCTGGTCGTGAGCGAAGCCGCTGACGGTAGCATCGTTCGCGGTGTCCATCGCCGTACGATCGATGAGTTGCCTGCCGGTGCGGTACTGATCCGCGTGCATTATTCGTCGCTGAACTACAAAGATGCGCTTTCGGCGACCGGCCATCGCGGTATCACCCGGCGATATCCGCATACACCCGGCGTCGATGCCGCCGGCGTAGTCGAGGAAAGCGCGAGCCCAGCGTTTCGCCCGGGCGATGAAGTCATTTGCACCGGCTACGATCTCGGCATGAACACCGCCGGCGGCTTTGGCCAATACATTCGGGTACCGGCTGAGTGGGTGGTGCCGCGGCCAAATAGCCTGTCGTTGCGGGACAGCATGATCTATGGTACGGCCGGTTTTACCGCAGCGCTGGCGGTGTATCGCTTGCAATACCAAGGGGTCAAGCCGGAGCACGGTGACGTGTTAGTGACCGGCGCTACCGGCGGTGTTGGCAGCGTTGCTGTCGCTATCCTCGCGCATGCGGGTTATCGCGTGGTCGCCGCGACCGGTAAACCCCAAGAGCGAGAATTTCTAACGAAGCTTGGCGCCGCGGAAATTATCGCGCGTGCGGAAGTGGACGATACCAGCGATCGACCGTTGCTTGCCGGACGTTGGGCGGCCGCCGTCGATACGGTGGGCGGGAATATATTGTCGACCGTATTGCGTTCGTTGAAGGTACGTGGTGTCGCCACTTGCTGCGGAATGGTTGTGTCGCCAGAACTACATGCCAGCATTTTTCCTTTTATTCTGCGTGGGGCGACATTAATCGGTCTTGATTCGGCCAATACCGAAGCGTCGCTGCGGCGAACCCTCTGGTCGAAGTTGGCTAGCGAATGGAAAATACCGTGGTTGAACGAATTGGCACAGGAGTGTGCGCTCGAAGCGTTAAGCCCGCAGATCGACCGTATTCTCAAAGGTGGACAAACCGGCCGCGTGCTCGTCAGCCTGATTTAAAGAGACTCGTTTAATCGATTAGCTTGTTCGATTCATCCGAGCGCACCCCTTGTTTCTCTCTACGGTGGGCTTGGGGTGCGCGGATGACAGTGGAAAGTCAGATCAGCGATTGCGTTTCACGTCATCTTTGATGTTAACGATGCCGGTTTCTTTCTCGCGCTTGATCCGCTCGTATATTTCTTCGCGATGAACTGGCACATCCTTGGGGGCATTAACGCCGATTCGTACTTGGTTACCGTTCACGCCCAAGATCGTCAGCTGAATGTTGTCGCCGATGTTAACGCTTTCGCCGATACGGCGCGTCAAAATCAACATATCTCCCTCCCTATTGTTGGCACGTCAGTAGTGGTCCCTATGGTGGCCTGTGTATGTGTAGTAGGCCATGCCCCTCGCCGAATATGTCGACGATGCGGAGCGGAGGTTACCTTTTCCGGTCAATGTCTGGCAACAGCGACTGTCCGAAAGTCTAGTATCTTACGTCGGCTACCCCTAGTATCGCTTTTCTACAGCTGAGTTGTTATGAAGATCTCCCGAGAAATGTAAGTGCTTTGGGAGAACAGCTAACGTCGGTAACGATACGCATCTTCTGCGAGGCGCTATATATAGAGCTATGAATCCATCAACCCAACATGGAAGTCCCACTAGCGGGTGGGCGTTTTTGCGGCATTTTAGAATCCAGGGGCAGGATGAGCTGGGTCGCGAGCATGGGCAGGCGGTAATTCGCTTGTTAATTTCGTTCGTAGTATCGGTGTACTTGATGGTATGCCGCTATCCGAGCGAAGTTGGGGCAGGGGTACTACCGCATTGGCTACTTTTTGTAATTGGCTTCATTGGACTTTCGGTTGCTGTTATAGCACTGGTTTCCCGCGCCACCCACTCTTCAGTTTTTCGCCGTGTGGCGATGAATGTGGCGGATATTGTCGCTGTCAGCTAAGCTATTTGATGATCGCCACAGGGAGTGTTGGCATACCACTGTTTATTATTTATTTATGGGTAACGCTCGGCAACGGGATGCGGTTTGGCGTGAAAGCGATGATCTTGAGCACCGTATTGAGCTTGCTCGGTTTCGCTGTCGTTTTAGGATTTTCGCACGAGTGGGACCGTATGCCGATGATAATGACGGCTTCGGTCATGATGTCACTCGTTTTGCTGCCGCTTTACCTAGTGCATCTTCTGCATCACCGCACTACTACAGATTCGCAGGTGGACGATAGACGGAAATCCTACGACGGTGCCATCGGCAAAGTCCGTTTGTTCAAGATCTTTTTGCATCGGTATTCCTCTAGGTTTGTTGGGTCTATCAAGCTCACGCGCCACGATGAGTTGGGGCGCGAACAAGGGCAGGCGATAGTGCGAACGGTTATTCTGGTATGCCTGATCATTTATTTGACGGCTACTCACTATCCAGTCAGCTTCGCCGCCGGCCTGCCTGGATGGCTCGCATGGCTCGCCGGATTTTTTATTCTGTCAGTGGTAATGATGGTGTTCGCATTCCGTGACGTAACCACCTCCATCCCTCGCCGTACCGCCACTAACATCGGCGACATTGGCACGATTAGCTACCTGATGATCTCTACCGGTGAAGCCGGTGTTCCGCTGTTTGTGCTCTATCTTTGGGTCACCCTTGGCAACGGCTTTCGCTTCGGATTAACGGCAATGCTGGTCAGCACCTTGCTCAGCATCGCCGGCTTTTCAGTAGTGGTCGTCGTATCGCATCTATGGCAGGGGCAGGGCCCGCTTGCGGCCGGCATTTTCGGCGGTCTTGTGCTTCTTCCCGGTTATGCCGCGCACTTGATTCGGCAACTGCATCAGGCGCGCATGCGTGCGGAAGAGGCAAGCGCTACCAAGAGCCAATTTCTCGCCCGCATGAGCCACGAGCTACGTACGCCGCTCAATGGCATTTTGGGCGCAACTGAATTATTAGAAGCAAACCGGCGTTTGACTCCTGAAGAACGGTCGCTGTTGGGTATGATTCGTGATTCGGCGCATGTGTCGTTGCGGCAGATCGGCGATGTGCTCGATTTTTCTAAGATCGAAGCCGGGAAGCTCGTGCTAGAGCGCGCCACTTTCGATTTACACGAAGTGCTGCGAGCTGCCGCCGACATGGTGCGACCGTCAGCGATTCAGAAAGAATTGCGTCTGCTCGTGCGTATCGCACCGACCACGCCGTTCCAATTAAACGGTGACGCCCATCGACTGCGCGATATTCTGCTCAATCTGTTATCCAATGCCGTTAAATTTACCGAACACGGCTATGTCAGTCTGGAGGTCAGCAGCAGCCAAGCCACGGCGTCTGAACGAGCGACTGTACGTTTTGAGGTGCGCGACACCGGCATCGGTATTTCGCCGCAGGCATTGGAACGCATCTTCCTCGATTTCACTCAGGAGGACAGCAGCACCACGCGCAAACATGGTGGAACTGGCTTAGGCACCACGATTGCCAAGCAGTTGGTGGAATTAATGGGTGGTCGCATCGGTGTGCAGAGCGTAAAGGATCAGGGCACGCTATTCTGGTTCGAAATTCCCTTTGAGCAGCAACCAGCCGTGGCCGAGGAACCGACGTTGCCTGGCACTAGGGCGCTGTTGCTTTCTGTGGATTCGCTCGTCATCAAACATTTCTCGGAATCAGTGGAGTCACTGCAAGGACAGCTCGTCCGGGTGACGACGGGCGAGGGCGCGATTACCGCGCTTACGCGAGCAATACATCTGGGCAATCGGGTGCAGGCTATTTTTGTCGATGCCTCACTCGCCTTGCAAATTGCGGGCGCCAATCGATTCGAGGAGTTGTGCGTGAAGGCGCAGCTCGCCAATGTCCCCGCCATTCTTGTCAGTAATGTTGTCGTGCCAGAAGTACGGCAACGTGAGTGGGGATACGCGGCGGTCCTACCGTGCCTTGCCGAACGACGACTTATCTATGCAGCGTTGCATGCATCGCCGGTACCAAGCATCGCCGTTGCCAGCAATAGTGTGGTGAGTGTTGCGCCTTGGCTGTGGAACCAACGTGACGGCGCGCGTCCGCGTATTCTTGCAGTTGACGACAATCGAATAAATTTAACGATTGTTAGCCGGATGTTGGAGCAAGCGGGTTACCAGGTTGACACTAAACAGACAGGCGAGGAGGCGCTCGACGCATTGGCGACTAACGCTTATCGTCTGGCGATTCTCGATATGCATATGCCGGTGCTCGATGGGCTCGGTGTGTTGCGTCGTTACCGGTTGCTCCGCGGACGGTCGCGCGTGCCGGTGATTATTCTTACAGCAAATGCAACCCTGGAAGCGCAGCAACAATCGGCGGATGCAGGAGCGGATGCCTATCTGTCCAAGCCAGTGGCGATGGCCGATCTGCTGAATTTGGTTGAGCGGCTCCTCAATGAAAACGAAATTCAACAACTGCCTTTGGCCGACGAGGCGAGCGAGGCAGCAGAAGCGGTCGTGCTGCAAAAGGAAGTGTTGGCAGAGCTGGATCGTTTGTACCATGATCCGCGTGAGTTGAGCCGTATTATCGAGGAGTACGCCGTCGAAGGTACGACGCTGCTGGAAAAAATCACCGAAGCCTGTGCCGCACACAATTACGCCGTCTTTTGCGATTGGGTGCATGCATTCAAAGGGAACGCCGCGAATGTAGGTGCCGTCAAACTGATGCAGATGTGTTGTGATGCTGAAACCGCCGGCGTTCTTGAATTCAGGCGTGCACACGATCATCAGCTCGAACGCATGCAGCTCGCTTTCGATGAGTCCCTGTCGGCATTGCGAAGGTTAGTTCGGGTGGGGGCATCTCAGGATAGAGACGAGATTTCTGATCGCCCGTGAGTTCTCCGTCTTTCTTCTTCCATCCATAGGCGGATCGGCCACCACAACCGGCAGCCGATCCGATGGTTCATCGTCTATACCGCAACTAGCGATCGCCTCACATCGCGTGCTTGTCGGCGTTCCGGAGCCATTTGCATCGTGTCCTGTGTCGATTCGTTGAGCCGCGATTGCGCCGAAACCAGCCGACCGATAGTGCGCAGATCGCGCGAGGTGATTTGCATAGCGCTGTCGACCCACATGTCGGCAATGCGAAGCAACTCTTGGCGGGTTACTGGACTGTTCCACTCACGTAGCTGCTGTATTGCTTGCAGTCCGTTTCGTACCCGCTCGTGTCGCCGGATGTAATCGTTTACCGCGCGAACCCCTTCGCCTGGCTCAGCCAGAACATCCACAATTCCCATTTCGTAGAGCTTTTCAGCGCTGTATTGATCGCCCTCACGAAGTAAGCGCTCTACCTGGATAGGGTTGAGGCGCCGCACTAGAAAACTGTAGGCGCCCATTCCTGGAAATAGGTTGAAGAGGATTTCCGGAAATCCGAGTTGTGTGCCGCGTTCTGCAACCAAGACGTTGCACGAAATTGCTGCTTCGAAACCGCCGCCAAGCGCTTTCCCCTGAACGAGCGCGATAGTCGTCATGCCGGATTGTTCGAGGTGTGAGTTATATCCGTGCACGCAATCGATACAGAGATGAGCGTATTTACGCAGTCCTTCGTGGTCCTGGTTGTTTATCAAGCGAGCGAATAGATCGAGGTCACCACCTAAGCTAAAGACGGAACGGGTTGCCGAGGCGAGGACGAGATAACGGATGCTGTTCGACGCCTCATGTGACTGATTGCGATGTTGTCGTACCTGATTCTGAACGTCGGCCATTTCTTTTAGTAAGACGGGGGTGAAGCAAGGGCGTGGTGTCGAATTGAGATAATGCCATACGGCATATCGTTCAGAATCATAATCACAAAGGAGTTGGTTATACGTCGGCAAGGTAAAGGGAAGCATTTTTTCGCAAGGTACGCTCATACAATCCTCCGTGGAACACGCGTGATATAGAGCCAGACGTTTTCAGTTCCGATCACGACGCATGTTGCTGGAGTAACCGCGAGGAAGTGTGATGCGCGACGGTGGTTACACCGTCGGCCATTCAAAAATAAAAAAAAGTAAGAAATGAGTTGGGAGTAATAAGTAGGGTGAGCAGGCGCCGTGTTCGGGTCGATACTGCGAGGAGTGCAAGCGAATGTTGAGAACCGCTGGTGTGTTGCTGGTCTCAGTTCCATCTAGCAACCCCTCCCTAATTGCACCCACTGTTCATGCTAGAAGCGAAGCCACCGCTAGGCAAGCGGTGGTTGCACGGGTCAGGACCTTAGGGGGTAGTTTCGAAAGAGTAGCAATGTCGCTGGTGCAGCGTGTGCTATGTTGAATTCGAGGGTTCATTTTGGAGGAAACCATGCCCGGGGCTGGTGCGTGGATAATGTTGGCCTGCGGGCTGCTCGGCGTGTTTTTATTTTGGGCGGCATTGCGCGCCTTGCGGCACGGTCGAGTTATTCGGCACATGACTCGGTTGTTGTTGGCCTTGGTGCTCCTGAGTATGGCCGCCTTGTTCGGTTTGCTTTCGTTTGGAATCCAAGGTTATCGTGCGCTTACACGCGAGGAAGTGGCAGCGGTCGTTGAAACGCAACCGTTGTCGCCGCAGCGCTTTCAGGCGCGCTTTCGCTTCGCCGACGGCCGCGCGCAGACGTACACGCTGGCCGGCGATGAGCTTTATATCGATGCGCGCGTGCTCAAATGGACGCCGCTGGCAAACGTCTTTGGACTACACACGGCGTACGAGCTCGACCGCGTCGCCGGGCGCTATCGCAAATTGACCGACGAGCAGCAGTTGCCGCGAACGGTAAGCTCGCTGGCCGATAGTCGCGTGATCGATTTATTCGAATGGCGCCAGCGTTACGCGCTATTGGCGCCGCTGGTCGACGCCGAGTACGGCTCGGCGACGTATCTCTCCGCGGAGCAGCCGCAGACGTTGGAAGTGCGAGTATCGACGTCAGGCCTATTAATTCGTCGCATCAGCGGCGGCGAACCAAGCGCTAGTCAATGAGCTCGATATAGAGCAGTAGCGTTCGTTCTAAAAAGAAATCGTTGTCGTCACTGACAAGAAAGAAACGCTTGCCGCGATGGTGAGTGATACCTTCGAAGTTGTCGATTTGAAATCCTTTGACGGTATCGAGCGTGACCAGCGTCTCCGGGCGTAACGGCGCGTCTTCGGTGTAGGGTGCTAACGTGATGCGTTTCAGCGTCGTGCGGAAATTCCATAGCCGGCCGAAGTCTCGTTCCAGCACCAGCACCTGGTTGTTGTTGAGGCAGGCCAATGAAACGACGTTGTTGTTATCTTCGCTGGGATAGCGCCACGAGCGGCCGGACAAGCTGTAGAGCCGGTTGTAGCCGGCGGCTTCACGCTCGAGCGGTTCCTCCGGCATCGTCAGTACGCCGTAACGTGTATCCGAGCATACCGATTCGAGCATCGCGTTTTCATCTTGGTAATTTTTCGGATTGCTAAGCGGCGGTGGCAGTTGGTATTCGCCGATCGGATGGCCGTCCGGCTGATAACGCATGATGCGCGGATAGCGCTCGAAGCTGATGATGAGCTCGGTTTGCCCATCGGCGCGATGAACGATGTCCATGCCTTCGGCGTCGGCACGCTTGCCTTTAAGCGGCTTATCGGTCGCTAGCTCACGCAACGGCACCGCTTGCAGCAGCTGCACGTCCGTTAGCATGTTGTCGCGGATGGTCGGTTGCAGATGAAATAGCGAGCCCTTATCGCTGACGGCATAGAGCACGCCGGTCGCCTCATCCCAAGCGATATCGGACAGTTGCCCCATACGCTGACCGCCGACGGTAGCGTTAGGGATAACGAGCATGCCGAGGAAGCGAATACGCTGGACAATATCGCCAACGGCGATATTGTCGGCCAGCGGTACCGGTTTGGCATTGAGCGAGACGGCGGGCGGCGCTGCCGCCACGCCGCTGACTAACAGGAAACTGAAGACCAGCGGTAGAGCGCGAGACCTCGCAGTCGCGCGCTGCACCGCCGGTTTAACTGCCGGTCGCATCCGAGCGCAGGCGCGAGGATTACTGTTGTTTGGTTTCCGTCGTTTCTTGGCTTTGCGCCGGCTGCGCTTCGGTCGTCTGTTGCGTGTCGACCGGTAGTTCTTTCAGCTCGATCTTGGCCTTGGCGCGCAGATCCTTCAGCATCTGCTCCATCTTTTCATCGCGCAGCTTGCTGTAGAAGTTGTTCTTGGTCTGTGGGTTGGCCATGAATTCTTCGAACGTCGGAATCTGCGCCGGCCGCGTGTCGTCGACCTTGATGACGTGCCAGCCGAAATCGGACTTCACCGGCTCGCTCGAAATCTCGCCTTTTTTCAGATGCGTTACCGCGGTGAAGAATTCTGGCACGACCATGCCTTGGTTGACCCAGCCGCCGAGCTGGCCGCCGTTTTTACCGGACTGCACGTCGATCGAGTGTTTCTTGGCGAGCGCGGCGAAGTCAGCCTTCTTGTTTGACTTCAGCTCCTTGATGACGTCTTTCGCTTCGTCCTCGTTTTTCACCAGGATGTGACGCACGCGGTACTCGGTTTTGTGCGTGGCATCGACTTCTTTCTGGAAGCGGGCCTTGAGCTCGTCGTCGGTGATCGGATTGTCCTTCAGCATCTGCCGGACCATCGCCTGCACGAGAATATTTTCGCGCCAGCGTTTTAGCAGGTATTGCACCTCCGGGTCCTTGTCGACACCGGTCGATTCAGCGCGTTGCGTTAACAGCGAGCGGTCGACCATCTCGTCGAGCACCGCCTTCTTTTCTTTCGCCGGATCGGCGTTCGGGTCACGCGACGGCCGTAGTTGCTGATAATGCGTCAGCTCTTTGTCGGTGATGTTTTGACCGTTGACGGTCGCTAATACTTTGCCGTCGTCTTGCTGCGCTGCCGGCTGCTTCTTGTCGCCGCAAGCGCTCAAGGCCACACCGCCGGCGATTAGCAGCGCGATAACGGAAATACGATAGGGGTTCATGAAAGGCGTCCTCTTCGGTGGTGGTGTTATAGGTTTTACTGTTCTTCCGGTGTTAACGCATTGATGCGTAGTGCATGAATTTCATGGTGCATCAACTCGCCTAGCGCCTGATAAATCATTCGATGGCGGGCGATTGCCGTTTGGCCTTTAAACTGTGGCGACACGATCGTCAGTGCATAGTGCCCGGCGCCGCCGCGGGCACCGGCGTGACCGGCATGGGCGGCGCTCTCATCGGTGATTTCGATATGTTCCGGCATCAGCGCCGCCCGCAGCCGGGCCTCAATAACGGTGACGCGGTCCATTTACGGAAAGACCTTGCGAAACGGTTCGACGGTGACAGCGGTGTAAACACCGGCAGCGATGTACGGATCGGCCTGCGCCCAGCGGTTAGCCTCGTCGAGCGATTCGAACTCAGCGACGATCAAGCTGCCGACGAATCCGGCTGGGCCGGGATCTTCGCTGTCGATCGCCGGCAACGGGCCGGCGAGCAACAGCCGGCCTTGCTGTTGCAACGCTTTCAGCCGTTCTACGTGCGCCGGTCGTACCGCCAGCCGCTGTGCCAAGCTATCGGCACGGTCTGTCCCTTTGATGACGTAATACATAAACGTTATGACGTCCGATCGGTTTGTTTTCCGGGTTTATCGGGAAGATGGCGCGCCAGCAGCATTCCTTGGGCGAGCATGAAGATGAAGGTCAGCCCGAGTAGGCCAAACACCTTGAAATTGACCCAAATGTTTTGTCGCGTTTCGGCGTCGAGATCGAGCCGGAAGTAAAACGCGACGTATAGATTGAGCGTGCCGAGCACGAGAAAGAACAGGCCCCAGCTAATGTTTTGCCGCGCCCAGACCGCCGCCGGTAGGGTCAGTTGATTGCCCAACATCCGTTCGACCGCGGTTTTTTTTCCAAACCATTGGCTGCCGAGGACCAGCCCGCCGAGCACCCAGTAAACCAGAGTCGGTTTCCATTTAATGAAGGTGTCGTCGTGCAACGCGATTGTAAGGCCGCCGAAAACGACGATGATGGCGAGCGTGATTAAATGCATCGTTTCGAAGCGTCGATGCTTGAGCCAGTAGCCGCCGACCTGAACGAACGATGCCACGATCGCCACGGCCGATGCCGTATAGATGTCATACGCCTTGAAGGCGGCAAAAAACAGCAGCAACGGAAACAGGTCGTACAGGAATTTCATGGGATTTAGACGCCAGGAAAGGCGGCTATTCTCGCATCAGTGCGCCGCGGGTCGCAACCAAAGCAAGGCAATAAGGAGGGGGAAGAAGGGCTATGTCAGTGCAACGTCCGGCGTGTCCAGCGGTCGATCATTCAACGCGTAGCGAACATGATCTCCCTCGCCCCTCGCGGGAGAGGGATGGGGAGAGGGGGACTCACCCAGGGATAGCTTGGGTCAGTGCATCGTTCGCCGCGTCCAGCGGTCGAAGTAACGTCCCATGACTTCACGCACCGGTACCGGATAATCGAACCGGTCCATCTGCTGCATGCCTTCGGCAAAAAACCGCGATGCGGCGTCAGGGAGGTAATCGACCAGTTCGTCAAATACCTGCTCCATGAGCACGAGGTCATGCGTGCGGGTAGCGACAATCGCTCGATTAAGGTTTAACAAGCGCCACGCGGGGTTGGCATAACTCCGTGTGAGGTCGAGCCGCGCCGCCGGCGCGGTGGCGTGAACCACCCGTGTCATCAAGTCTGTCAGCGTTACTAATGATTCGGTATCGCGCGCTCGGTTGGCAAAGCGCGCCAGTGCATCGACGATCGGTTCGAGCGTGCGAATCTCGCCGCCATGGCGCATGACCCAATCGGCAAACGACAGCGCGATCTCTTCGAATTCGCTGTCAGCTTCGTCCAGGCCGAGTTGCTGCGCCCAAACGCTTAAATCCATTAGCAGCGAGATACCATAGTCGCCGAGCTCGCTGATTTTGTCGCCGCCCATCCACGGATTGTCACCGTTGGCGCGTTCCAGCTGAATACCGGACGCGAGGAACTGTTCGATGGCGGCGTTGAGTTGGCAAGGGGTGACCGGATCGGCCTGCGCCGGCCCGCGGGCCTTATAGGCGTCCAGAATGCTTTCCGCTGCCTGCTTGTAGCGGCGTTCTGCATCGGCGAGACTTACGGTCACGCTGTCCATGGGCAGATTCGTTGCAAGGTTCATACCCATAAGGATAGCCGGTCTTTTAGGTGACGAAGGTCAGTCGAAACTCATGCCCCCCGCGTACGATTTGCACGCCCATTCCCTGCATTCTGACGGTACGCTGACGCCAACCGAGTTGGTGACGCGAGCACATGCCAACGGCGTGACGACGCTGGCGCTGACCGATCATGACGTTACCGACGGTTTAGCGGAGGCCCAGGTCGCCGGTGAGAAATTGGGATTGCGGCTGCTGCCGGGGGTGGAAATTTCGGTGACATGGGAACGCGAGACCTTGCATATCGTCGGTTTGGCGATCGATCCGGCGAATGCGGCCTTGCAGCAAGGATTGGCGGGGATACGCGAACAGCGCAATTGGCGTGCGCAAGAAATCGATCGGCGGTTACGTAAGAAAAATATCGAAGGGGCGTACGACTACGTACGGCAGCTCGCTCGGGGCGCGATTCTATCGCGTACCCATTTTGCGCAATTTTTGGTAACACATGGCTTCGTTAGGGATAGCAAGCAGGCCTTTAAACAATACCTCGGCCAAGGACGCCCGGCGCATGTGTCGGGACAATGGGCGCGGCTTGACGAGGCAGTTGGCTGGATTTGCGGCGCCGGTGGCATCGCGGTTTTGGCACATCCGGCCCGTTATCGGGTCAGCAGCGGCAAACTTAAAAAACTGCTACGAGAATTTATCGATTGCGGCGGGCGGGCGATTGAAGTGATATCGGGAAGCCACGGACCGGCAGATACCGAGCGGTTTGCGCAAATCGCCTGTGAGTACGGATTGCTAGGCTCGGTCGGATCCGATTATCACGGACCGGAAAAATCATGGGCGGATCTAGGTAGGCTCGCAATGTTGCCGGCAGCGGTGACGCCGGTGTGGAGTGCATTCGAAGGTACCGTCAACGCCTGACTTTTTAGTAAGTCGGGCGCACGCATAAAGAGCTAACTCCATGGCGCAGTATTTCCAAATCCATCCGGACAATCCGCAATCGCGCTTGATCAAACGCGCGGTCGAGATTGTGCACGACGGCGGCGTCGTCGTTTATCCGACTGACTCGAGCTATGCCATCGGTTGTCATATTGGCGACAAGGCAGCGATGGAGCGTATCCGCCGCATTCGCGCGGTTAACGATCGGCACAACTTCACGCTGGTCTGCCGCGACCTGTCTGACGTCGCCTTATACGCCCGACTCAGTAACGCCGATTACCGCATCTTGCGTGCTTACACACCGGGGCCTTACACCTTTATATTGCCGGCTACGCGCGAAGTGCCGCGGCGACTGCAAAATCCTCGGCGCAAGACCATCGGTCTGCGGGTTCCCGATCATATTATTGCCCAAGCACTGTTAGCCGAGCTGCGCGAGCCGTTGATGAGCTCGACGTTGATTTTGCCGGACGAGACGTTGCCGTTAAACGATCCTGAGATCATCCGCGATCGCTTGGAGCATCACGTGGACCTCATCATCGATGGTGGCAATTGCGGACTCGAGCCGACGACGGTTATCGTGCTGGGCGACGGCGTTGTCGAAATAGCCCGGCAGGGGCGAGGCGACACGAAAGGATTAGGCTCACTACCAGCAGAAGCCTGAGGGATCGATCCCAGCCCCCGCAGGGCTACTGCGCCGCGACCGCCGGCCCTGATATACTCGCCGGCCGATGCAAGATTTAACACTCCCTCAGTCCATCGCCGTTGCGATAATCCCCATGTTGTTCGCCATCACCGTTCACGAAGTGGCTCACGGTTGGATGGCGAAACGCCTGGGTGACGCAACAGCGCAGCGTCTCGGCCGGTTGACGCTCAATCCGTTCAAGCACATCGACCCGATTGGTACCGTGCTGGTGCCGCTGCTGCTGCTGTTGGCCGGCGGCGGTGCCTTCGGCTGGGCCAAGCCGATTCCCGTGACCGCCGAAAATTTACGGCACCCAAAACGAGATATGGTGTACGTCGCTGCGGCCGGTCCGTTCGCCAATTTGCTGATGGCGGCTTTCTGGGGTTTGGCAGCTGTGCTGGGTACAAGCATTCCGGAAGGTTTTGGATCGGCGGGGGCGGCGTTAGTTTACATGGGTGTCAAAGGCGTCGAGATTAACGCTGTTTTGATGATGCTCAACTTGTTGCCATTGCCGCCGCTGGATGGCGGACGTATTGCCGTCGGCCTATTGCCCGGCCGTCTTTCTTGGCAGTTGAGTCAGGTCGAGCCCTATGGCTTCTTCGTTTTGTTGGCGTTGTTCGTTACCGAGAACTCCTTTCACATTTTGGGGACGATCCTCGGTCCGCCGATAGCGTTTGTGCAACACACGATTTTTTCGCTGGTGAGTCTCTTGCAATGAGCGCCGTCCTGACCGCCCAGACCCCACGCGTGCTATCGGGCATGCGCCCGACCGGTCGGCTGCATCTCGGCCACTACCACGGCGTGCTCAAGAATTGGGTTCGGCTGCAGAACGAATACGAATGTTATTTCTTCATTGCCGACTGGCACGCGCTGACCACGCATTACGAAGAGCCGCACGTCATCGCCGACAGCGTCTGGGACATGGTCACCGATTGGCTCGCCGCCGGTGTCGATCCGAATACCGCCACGCTCTTTATCCAATCGCGCGTGCCGCAGCACGCCGAGCTGCACACACTGCTATCGATGATCACGCCGTTGTCATGGCTCGAGCGGGTGCCGACCTATAAAGATCAGCAGGCGCAGCTTAAGGAAAAAGACCTATCGACCTACGGATTTCTTGGCTATCCGCTGCTGCAAAGCGCTGATATTCTCATTTACCGTTCGTCTTACGTGCCGGTCGGCGAAGACCAAGTGCCGCACGTCGAGCTCACGCGCGAAATCGCGCGTCGCTTCAATCATTTGTATGGCCGCGAGCCCGGTTACGAGGCGCGCGCGGAAGAGGCGATCCAAAAGATGGGCAAGAAGAACGCCAAGCTCTATCGCGATTTACGTGCCGCGTATCTGGAGCGGGGCGAGCAAGACGCCATCGGCCGGGCGCATGCGTTGCTCGAACGGCAGAAGAACATTGCCCTCGGCGATAAAGAACGACTCTACGGTTACCTCGAAGGTGGCGGCAAGATCATCCTGCCGGAACCGCAACCGCTATTGACCGAATCCTCGAAGATGCCGGGCCTCGACGGTCGCAAGATGTCGAAGTCGTACAACAACGTCATCTCGCTGCGCGACGAGCCGCAGGAAGTCGAAACCAAGCTCAAGACCATGCCGACCGATCCGGCGCGCGTGCGTCGCACCGACCCGGGTAATCCGGAAAAGTGCCCAGTCTGGGAATTCCACACGGTCTATTCCGACGAGAAAACCAAAGCCTGGGTGCGTGAAGGTTGCACCACTGCCGGCATTGGTTGCCTAGAATGTAAGAAACCGGTGATCGATGCCGTGCTCAAGGAGCTGCAGCCGATCCAAGAGCGCGCCGCCGAATTCGCACGCGATGCCGCCGGCGTGCGCAGCATCGTCGCCGACGGTTGCCGGCGCGCGCGCGACATCGCCGAAGAAACATTATCCGAAGTGCGCAACGTGATGGGGCTAGGATACGCATGACCGATACGCCGATCGAAGCACCGTTAGCGACCCGCATTGCGCTCGTACGCGGCGATGCCTATACCGAGTTACCGCAAGATCTGTATATCCCGCCGAACGCGCTCGAGGTGTTCCTCGAGGAGACCTTCGAAGGCCCGCTCGACCTGTTGCTGTATCTGATCCGCAAAGAAAATCTCGACATCCTCGACATTCCGATCGCCGAGGTAACGCGTCAGTACATGCGCTATATCGACCTCATGGTGGTGCTGAAGATCGAGCTCGCCGCGGAATACCTGCTGATGGCGGCGATGTTGGCCGAGATCAAATCGCGCATGCTGTTACCGCGGCCGCAGGCGGTCGCGGCCGAAGAGACCGATCCGCGCGCTGAGCTCGTGCGCCGGTTGCAGGAATACGAGCGTTACCGCCAGGCGGCCGAAGGCATCGATCAGTTGCCGCGCGTTGGCCGCGATATCCACTTAGTCGTCACCGATCCAGATCACATCCCGCGGACCAAGACGCCGCCGAACGTGGCATTGGACGATCTGGTCGAGGCGTTCCGGCAGGTGATGGAGCGGGCGGCGTTGCATCGGCACCATCGAGTAAAACTCGAACCGTTGTCGGTGCGCGAGCGCATGACCGAAATCCTGGCGCGGGTACAGGCGCAAGAATTCTTGAGCTTCCAGTCGCTGTTCGAACCGCACGAAGGAAGATTGGGTTTGGTCGTGACTTTCATAGCTATACTCGAATTACTTAAAGAATCGCTGATCGTCGCGATCCAACAAGAACCGTATGCGCCCATTCACGTGAAGGCGGCTGCCTAGGTGAGTCATATCGATGAGTGAGATTGAAACCCCTCCCGAGACGAGCGCGAGCGCCGTCAATCCCGAAGTGAAGAACATCGTCGAAGCGGCGTTGCTGGTTGCCGGCCAACCGTTGACGCTGGATCGCATGGCGGCAATGTTTCCGGAAGATTCGCGGCCGACGCGCGACGAGATTCGCGACGTGCTGCAGCAACTGGAACAGGAATACGCCGAGCGTGGCATCGAGCTTAAGCAGATTGAAAAAGCTTATCGCCTGCAGACGCGCGAGAAGTATTCGTCGTGGTTGGCGCGGTTGGTGGAAGAGCGGCCGGCGCGCTACTCGCGGGCGTTGCTCGAGACGCTTGCCATCATTGCTTATCGCCAGCCGGTGACGCGCGGCGATATCGAAGACATCCGCGGCGTCGGTGTCAGCACCGAGATCATCAAGACGTTGATGCAACGCGATTGGATTCGCGAAGTCGGCCGCAAAGAAGTTCCTGGCCGGCCGGCGCTTTACGGTACAACCCGCGAGTTTCTGGAATATTTCAGCTTAGGCAAGCTCGATGAGTTGCCGCCGCTGGCCGAGTTGCGCGACATCGCCCTTATCGGTGCCGAGCTCGATGCCCGCGCTGCTGCCGGCGAGGCAGTGGCTCGAGGCGAGGCGTCCACGGCTGATAACGAATCGACCGGCGACGGCAATACCGCCAACGAATCGCCGACCTATGCATCGGCGAGCGATGAAACCGCCGAGGCCGAACCGACGCCAGAGTTGGTGCATTCCGCCAGCTCGACCGACGAGTAGAACTAGCGCGTTCGCGCGGGGGCAGGTAGGGCCGAACGACTGTTCCTTTAGTCGCAACATTCGTGGCTCCCTGCGGCAGGCCGATACACTATCCATTAACGTTTTTTAGATTCGTTGTGCTCGGTCCGACCGACTTGTCTATGCCTGCGCAGAGATCATCATGACTTTCAAAAATCGCCCGCCCGCCGCTGACGCTCCCGCCGGCGAGAAACTGCAAAAAGTATTAGCGCGCGCTGGCGCCGGCTCGCGCCGCGAGATGGAACGTTGGATCGAGCAAGGTCGCGTCACCATCGATGGCCGCCCGGCTAAGCTCGGCGATCGCGTCGGTCCGGAGCAAATCCTGCGCATCGACGGTCGGGTGCTGCCGAAGCCGACGTTTACGCCGAAGCCGCGCGTGCTCGTTTATCACAAGCCCGAGGGCGAAGTGACGACGCGCAACGATCCTGAAGGTCGGCCGACGGTGTTCGACAATTTACCGACGCTCCGCAATAGCCGCTGGATCGCTATCGGTCGGCTCGATATGAATTCCTCCGGATTGATGCTGTTCACCACCGACGGTGATCTAGCGCATCGCCTCATGCATCCGTCGGCCGAGATCGAGCGCGAATATGCCGTGCGCGTGTTGGGCGCAGTGACGCCGGAGATGATCAAGCAGCTGACCGAAGGCGTAACGCTCGAAGACGGTCCGGCGCGTTTCGAGAGCGTCGCCGATGCCGGCGGCACCGGTGCGAATCATTGGTATCACGTGGTCATTCGCGAAGGGCGCAACCGCGAAGTACGACGCATGTGGGAAGCGGTCGGCGCGACCGTGAGTCGATTGATCCGCGTACGTTACGGCGTCGCGACCTTGCCGCGACTGGTGCGGCCGGGGCGGTTCGACGATCTCGATAAGGAAGTCATGGACGAGCTTTATCGCAGCGTCGATCTGCGCCCACCGACGGCGCCGAAGAAGTCGTCTTCGCGTGTCCGATCAGCCGCACCGATTAGAGGGCGCAATAACTCATCGACAACTCGCCGCAAACCAGCGGGCGCTGATCGCCGCAAGCGAACGTAGATTTGTAGAATTTTTAAGAGCTGCCTTAAAAAATACCCCCACCCTAACCCTCCCCCGCAACGGCGCGGGGGAGGGTTAGGGTGGGGGTAGTATCGAGTGCCGTTATTTTTTACCCGCATCTAACTCTTCCTACGTACCGACGCTGGTGATAGACATAAGGCCCTTTGTTGACGGGGATTTTTAGTCTGCGGAATGCGGATCTTGCCGCTTCCGCGGTTCGACGATGTACTGCACAATCCCTCCGTCAGTGGCATTACCAAAACCACAACTCAAATTAGGGAATGGATCCGTCGTGCGTGACTCAATGAACGATTTTTTTCATGCCACCAGTGAACGCGCACTGGAGTTGCTGCTTACCTGGGGCCCGCGCGTCCTGGTTGCGGTGCTGATCTTCCTGATCTTCTGGTTAGCGGCGCGCCTGTCGGACCGGGCGTTGGGACGGGTAGTGGGGCGCTTGCGGATGAATGCGCTGGTAGTGTCGCTGTGCTCGCGTTCCGTCCACATCGTGTTGGTGACGTTCGGCATTGTCACCGCTATCGGTACCCTCGGTATCAATATCTCGGCATTGGTCGCTGGCCTCGGCCTCACCGGCTTTGCGCTCGGCTTCGCGTTGCGCGATACGATTTCCAACGTGCTGGCCGGCGTGTTGTTGCTGATCTACCGACCGTTCGACATCAATGACTGCGTCAATGTCACCGGCCAAGAAGGCATGGTGATCGCCATCGATCTGCGCTATACCACGCTCGACAACGACGTCAGTCGCGTGCTCATTCCGAACTCGGTGCTCTTCACCAATCCCATCATTGTCGTCAAGCGCAAGCCGACCGTTTAGTCACCACTCGGCGTCGGCCCGCCCGTAGGAATAGGGCGATTGCATCTGCTGTAAATCAGTTTTAGTTCGGTGATGCGGTGCAAAAATATCTGGGCTTATCACGTCGGCGAGGAGGCGACGGCCGAGCGGATCGTGCACGCGTTGTACTACGAGATGGACAAGGACTGGTTCTATCGCTAGGAAGAGCGACGCTGGGTGACGATGAACGACGACGGCGGCTGGCGCAAGATCGAGATGAGCAGCGGTAAACCGGTGCGCTCGCGGTTTCATATTAGGTAATAAGCGATTCGTCTTTCTGCTGTCAGCGGCCCCTGCCATAACGCGCGCACGGCGTATTCGCGCTCGCTCTGTTTGGGGGATTGTGTCGTTGGCATCCACTGTTGTCGTTGCCGAACCACGCCATATATCGTTCGGCGAGGCACTGCGTTACTGGCTGAAGCTCGGTTTTATCAGTTTCGGCGGTCCAGCCGGGCAGATTGCGCTCATGCATCAAGAATTGGTCGAGCGCCGGCGTTGGATCTCCGAACAGCGTTTCCGGCATGCACTCAACTACTGCATGGTGCTGCCTGGGCCGGAGGCGCAGCAGCTGGCGACGTATATCGGTTGGTTGATGCATGGCGCCTGGGGCGGCATCGTCGCCGGCGCGTTGTTCGTGTTGCCGTCGCTTTTCATTTTGATCGCACTCAGTTGGATTTACCTCGCCGTCGGTGATGTGCCGGCAGTCGCCGGTGTGCTTTACGGCATCAAACCAGCGGTGGTCGCTATCATCGAGCGGGTCCCCGTTATTGTGATCGGTTATTTTGCCCGGTTGCGCTCATGCTTTGCTACTGGCTGATAATCGACAAAGGTGCCTTTTCAGTCAGCCGGCGGAGTGGACCGCAACCGTCTGATCAGGTCTTCGCTCAAGATATCATTGCCGTTCTTAAGGTCATCGATCTCTTGATCGGTAATGTCTCGCTTCTCCATCTGAGCGCGCTCCAACATCACAGTCAGTTCATTCGATGTCCGCAGGCTGACCTGCAAAACAGCCAAAATTAGCTGTATGTTAGGTTCGCTCATGTCTGACCTCCTTTGGGTAGAAGTTCCTTGACTTTACCTAGCGCAAGAATCCGCCAGTTCGATTTCGTTCTCCGCTGTCATTAGGTCGCCCAATGTCGTGGCGCTGGCTATAGGCGGCGTCGCGTGCCTTATTTGCCCCTTCCATCAGACATTTGATCTTGGATTCTGTTTCCAACTTGACCCTATCGGCCTTCTTGATGTTGTCGATCTCAGTCAACACTACCTTAATAGGGCACCTCACACTGCGCAAACCATTTGTTGACTGGTCCGTGGTGTAATCGGCGGAAACAGCTAGAGCGCCAATGTCATCGAGCACGATCGCTGAGGTGTTTCAAAAACTGCCGGCATGCGCCACCGTTCACCCTAATGTCCCTCATCTGTTTTCGTTGGAATGTGCCGTGCTAACCTCTGGCGCACTTTAGGATGGGCGGCGACGGTGTGCATCGCAGTGTCTTTGCGCCGTCGTTGATGCCAAGGAGGCAGAAATGGCCCAATGCGAAGTCTGCGGCAACGATTACGACAAGGCGTTTCAGGTGCTAATGGTCGATGGTGACTGTCACACCTTCGATTCGTTGGAGTGTGCGATTCACGCCTTGGCGCCGCGCTGTGCGCATTGTGGCTGCCGTATTGTCGGCCACGGCACGGAGCACGGCGGTGCGTTTTACTGTTGCGCGCACTGCGCCGAGGTTGGTGGCGTGGAGGGCATGCAGGATCGCATGTAAAGGTAACCGCCGATGGGCTTCATAATTTGGACCGTCGGCCATTCGACGCGTAGCTTCGATGAGTTCCTGGCGTTGTTGCAAGCGCATCATATTCAGACGCTGATCGACGTGCGCCGCTTTCCGGCGTCGCGTCGTCACCCGCATTTCAATCGCGAGCCGCTGGCGGTCGATCTCGCCGCCGCGACTATTCGTTATCACGCCATGCCCGAGCTCGGCGGCCGGCGGCTGCCGCGTCCGGACTCGCGCAACATCGGTTGGCGCGATCTGTCGTTTCGCGGCTACGCTGATTATATGGAGACAGCCGATTTCCAGCAGGCGATCGAGCAAGTCGCGGTGATCGCCATGGACGAGCGCGCAGCGTTGCTGTGCGCCGAGGCGGTATGGTGGCGGTGCCATCGGTCGTTGATCGCCGATTATTTGAAGGTACGCAATGTCGAGGTGTTCCACATCATGGACGCGCAGCGTACGCAGCCGCATCGTTACACGTCGGCGGCGCGCCTCATCGACGGCGCGCTCGCCTATTGCTCCGGCGAATTGAATTTGTTTCCCGAAGAAGAGAAAAAATAACGATGAATTATCTGGCGCATGTCTTCCTGTCGCAGCAGACGCCGCAGGCATTGACCGGCGCGTTGTTAGGCGACTTCGTGAAAGGCCGTGCGTTGGAGCAGTGGGGCCCAGAAGTGCGGACGGCGATTCTTTTGCACCGCGCGATCGATCGGTATACCGACCGACACCCGTTGGTGCGGGCGAGCTGTGGGTTGATCAGCGCCGAGCGTCGCCGCTTCGCCGGTGTGTTGGTCGATATTTTTTACGATCATTTTCTGGCGCGATATTGGTCGCGTTACAGCGCGCGACCATTGATCGTATTCACGCAGGCTGTCTATCGCGTGCTGTTGCCGCAGTTGGCGAATTTTCCGGAGCGCTTGCAGTATGTTTTGCCGCGCATGGCCAACGACGACTGGCTGAGCGCGTACGCCGAGATCGAGTCGATCGACGCTGCCCTCAACGGTTTGGCGCGTCGTTGCCGCTACCGCGAGCGTGCCGCACCGTTGGCGACGGCGGTGGAGGAGCTACAACGGAATTACGCGCCGCTACAGGCGCATTTCTTCGAATTTTTCCCACAACTGCAGCAGTTCGCGACGACCGCCGACGTATCAATCGCGCCCGCTCTTCTTGGGTCCCGGACCACCGGCTAGAAACGGAAACGGCGTCACCGAATCGTCGCCTTTGCCGGTCAGCGAAACGATTTTCGCCGCGCCTTGTTTTTCAACTTCGTCGATACGCACGACCGCGTGCATCGGAATATAGGAAACGTTGACCCCATCGAACTCTAAGCGCAGCCGCTCCTCGGTGGGGTCGATGACGACCGCGGATTTTTCGCCGAACACGATTTGCTCGATCTCGATAAAACCGTAGAGGTCGCTCTGGCCGACGTGGCGCGCGTACAACTCGTACACAATTCCTTGGTTCATGAAAATAACTTTGTAGAGGCGTTTCTTCGCCATTGCCGGTTTCCGAGTTGTCATGGCGCTAGAATAACATCGATCACGAAAGCGGTTCGACAATGTAGTGCGTCACTGGTATCGGATCGTCGCCGACATGGAACGAACGCGCTTTGTCCAACACCGCGCGATCGGCGACAGTGACGCGTTCGTGTTGACGTAGATGTTCCAACCAGGATTCGACGACGAAGGTCTCGCTGAAATGTGCCGCATCGGCGACATCGGCCAATAATCCCCAGTTGATCGCGCCGTCGCGCCGGCGGATACGGCGCACGCGTTGCATGACGCGCCGGAAGTGCCGGAGTTTTTGCGGATCGATGCGGTAATCGACGGTAACGACTACCGGCCCGCGATCGTGGGCCAATGCTTTGATGACGTTCGGCGCCGGCCAATGTGCCGACGGCGACAAGTCGAGCGCTTCGCCGCGGGCGATGCGGAGGCGATGGGTCGCGTAGAGGCTGACGAGTAGGCCGATGGCGGCGGCAACGAACGCGGTCGATAAGTTGAAGGCAGCGGCGACGAAACCCCACAGCGCGCTGCCGCTGGCCATGCCGCCGAAGAACACCAGGATCGATACGGCCAGCACGCGTCCACGGACCCAACTCGGAACTACCGCTTGGATGCTGGTGTTGAACGTCGATACCAGCGTCAGCCAACAGCCGCCGGCGACAAACACTGCCGTATCCACCAGCGCCGGGTACGGCGTCCATGCCAATACCAGCATGCTGCCGGCGAACGGCAATGTGGTAAAGGCGACGATGCGCTCGGCCGGCAAGTGTTCGCGCCATCGTGGCAGTTGGGTGGCGGTGATGACAGCGCCGATGCCGAAGAATCCGAGCAGCACACCATAGCCGGCCGGACCGCGACCCAGCTCGAAGCGCGCGAGCGCCGGCAATAGCGCTAGCAACGCGCTGGCGAAAATCGTGAAAGTGCTCGAACGTGCCAGCACTGCTAGCACCGCCGGTTCGTGGCGCACATAACGCAAGCCGGTGCGCATGGCGCCGACAATGCGCTCGGCCGGCAGTACGCTTTCGACCGGTTGCCGGCGCCAGCGATAGAGTACGACCATCACGCCGCAGAACGAGACGGCGTTGACCGCGAAGTTGGCCGCCGGGCCAAGGGCGGCAATCAGTAATCCACCGATCGCCGGACCGATCGAGCGCGCCAGATTGATCGAAGCGCTGTTGATACCAATCGCGGCGGCGATCTGCGACCGCGGCACCAGCTCGACCAGGATCGATTGCCACGCCGGCGCGTTCAACGCGGTGCCGAGGCCCAAGGCGAAAGTGAGGGCCAGCAACAGCAGCGGTGTCGTGACATCGAGCAGCGTCAGGATCGCCAGTGTGCCGGCGGCCGCGAGCATCAGTGACTGAGTGAACAGTAACAGTCGTCGGCGATCGACCACATCGGCCAATGCCCCGGCCGGCAGTGCGAATAGAAACATCGGTATGGTGCTGGCACTGCGCACCAGTGCGACCATCGCCGGCGATGGCGCCAATGTCGTCATGAGCCAGGCGGCGCTGACGTCATGCATCCATGTCCCCATGTTCGAGGCGAACGCGGCGATACATAGCGCTCGGAATAGCGGTTGGCGCAGGGGTGTCCAGGGTGATGATAACTTGCCGGGCGAAGTGGGTACGTGACGGTTGGGCACTGGCGATCGCGCTGATGATGGTGGCTCGATCTTAGCTTGCGGATAGCGGATCAGCGAATCGGTGCATTAGCTGGGGTAGAAAGCGAATGCGAATACGGGGACGCCGGTCTGGATCTGTTAGTCGAGCGGTACGGGTGGTGCGATAACGACCGCGCCGATATAGCCCGGCGCCGGTGCAATGGACCACAGTGACCAGTCTTTTGCGGCATTCGGATCGGCGCCAATGCGCAGTAGTTGTGC
Source organism: Gammaproteobacteria bacterium (assembly GCA_016199745.1). Taxonomy (NCBI): domain Bacteria; kingdom Pseudomonadati; phylum Pseudomonadota; class Gammaproteobacteria; species Gammaproteobacteria bacterium. The sequence continues at coordinate 32,978 of JACQFZ010000004.1, read as the reverse complement.
CGGCGCGCCGGGCGTTAACGACACCTCGAATTGATCGAGCGGATAGGACAAGCCCTGACCGACCGCTTTAATGAACGCTTCTTTGCGGGTCCAGCCGGCGAAAAACGCCTGCGGCCGCAATGCGGGTGCAACGTTGCACAGCGCCTGATACTCGGCGGCGGCGAAGAATCGTTGCGCGATGGGTTCGCACTGAAAGTCGGCACGAACGCGTTCGACGTCGATACCGACCTCGCGACCGCGAGTAAAGGCGTAGACCGCCACCTTGCTCGAATGCGAAACGCTGAACTGTAAGTCGGTCGATTCGGCGAGCGCTGGTTTGCCGAAGGCGTTGTAGGAGAAGCGGACGTGCCGCGGATCGATGCCAAGGTAGAACCCCAATAGACGTCGCAACGTAGCGCGCGCGACCGTGAAGTATTGGCGATGTTGCGCGCGCAGAAATCGCTGCGCACGCTCCTGCTCATCGGTCGACAGCAGCTCCTGCAGTATCGTTACCTCGGATTCGGCGGGTTCGAGATCGGTTTGCCAGACATGCACTTCATCGGCCGGCAGCTGCAACCGATCGAGCGCGTCGTTGGGAAACGTATCGCTAATCAAGCGAATGGAATGACTCATGGACAGCGTCGTTACTGCACGGTGGGTGCAAACCGGACGGTGACGCGTGTTCCTTGTCCGGGCGTGCTGTTGATAATCATCTCGCCCTTGTGCGCCTTGACGATGGCAGCGGCGAGATAGAGCCCGAGACCGAAACCGCCGGTCGCGCGGTTGCGCGACGAATCGGTCCGATAGAACGGCTCAGTAATGTGTTCGAGATGTTCCTTGTCGATTCCCAAGCCCTGATCCTCGACGTCGATCGAGTAAAAATCTTTCTCGTAGCTTACATGAACGCGTATGGGCTTGCCGTCGCGGTACTTCATCGCATTGGCCAGCAAATTGTGGATTAGTAAGCTGAACCGCAGCTCGTCGGCTTGTACCGGCGTAGTGGTGCCACTGTGGCTGAAGCGAACTACGTCGGCGTCGGCAAAGCCATCGATAATGGTTTTTAAAAACGGCAACAAATCGAACGTCGTTAGGTTGAGAATCTTGGCGTGTAAGTCGAGCTGTTCGGCTTCGAGCAGGGCGTTTATCAAACCGTTCAACTTGTCCAGATTGTCGTTGATCTTTTCTTTGATTTGCCCGGGCTCGACCATTTCCAGTAGTACCTTCGCTCGGGTCAGCGGCGTGTGCAGCTCGTGGCCGATGGCGAGCAGTAAGTGGTGTTGCGATTGCAGTTTCTGCTGGATCCAATTCGCCATTTCGTTGACGTCACGAATCAGCTCGCCGAGCTCGTCTTGGCGCGTGACTTTGACGCGGTAGTTCAGATCGCCGCCGCGCATGCGATCGATGCCTAGATGCAGCGTACGCATCGGCGCGAACAATCGACGTAGCGCTAGATAATTGAAGACCAGCACCAGCAACGACAAAAAGATGCCGACCACGAGCCGGAGCACACCGCCGGCGCTCAAGTACGGATCGTTGAGACCGAAAATAAATGTGTCGTAAGCGCCGTTGTGCAGTGCCATGACTTTAGTGCCGTGCACGTTGGCGAATGCGATACCGCTCTGACCGCCATCGGCGACGCCGATATGGCGCAAATCGGGCAGGTTAGGGTCGCTGCTCCAGTAAGTTCCGGCACCGCGGATGACGACGCCGATGTCGAGTATCCGCGCCAACTCGGCGGCCCGTTCCGTTCGCGGCGGCGCGCCGATGCTGGCGGCGATGCGGTTGAACAGTCGTACCGCCGCTTGGCTGTGTGGCTGTTCCTGCGCGGTGATACGAAAAGTGGTAAACGCGATTACCGTCAGCGCCGCCAACGTAAGCGCAAAGATGGCCGCGAGCCGATACGGGAGTGGCAGCTTGATTGTCACAGTCTTATTCGTCCGTGCGGGTCGTAATGCAAGTGCTAATCGCGACTCGCTGCGAGCGCATACCGACAAACACCAGCGGTTGGTCGCGTGCGAGCCGAGAAGCGCGCCGCCGATTTTACGAATGCAGAAAGATGTAACCCTTTCTCCAAACCGTCTTGATGAAGCGTGGTTCCTTGTGGAGATCCCCGAGCTTCTTGCGCAACCGACTGACGAGGATATCGACGGAGCGGGTATAGAGCTGCGCGTCAGTCCCGCGCAGCTCGGACAGCAGCTCATCGCGGGTCCAGCATTTACCGACGTAATTCAGAAACAACAAGAGTAATTCGTATTCCATGCACGACAGCTCAAGCAATTTTTTACCGAGCCAAGCTTCGCGCCGCTTACTGTCGATGACGATACCGTGGCCGTTCGCCGGTGTTTGCGGCGGCGCCGGCGGTTGGCGTCGGCGCAGCATGCAATTCATCCGCGCCAGCAGCTCGCGCGGCTCGAACGGCTTCGCCAAATAGTCATCGGCACCGATCTCGAGACCGACGATGCGATCGTTGATGTCCGACCGTGCGGTTAGCATGATCACGGGAATGTTGATGCTGTTGTGGCTGCGGCGCAGTGCTTGGCAGACGGCAAAGCCGCTTTGCTCCGGTAGCATGATGTCGAGCAGGATAATGTCGGGTAAGCGCTGTTCCAGATTGCGAAAGGCGGCCGATGGCTTAGTGACACAAGTGAGATCGTAATTGAACTGGGATAGATACATTCCCAGCGCTTCTCCCAGCTGTTCGTCATCATCGATCAGTAGTACTGAGGCCATTGGCATCCCGGGGCGTATTCGATGGGCGCGAATATTACCGTGTTCGACTCGCCACGGTCGACCGTACGATAGTATGTATTCGTTCATGGCGAAGTGAACCGATACACATAATTGAGCAACAGATGACTCGATCGATCTTTGTCCACCAGTGGACTGTCGGTAACTTCGTTGCCGTACTTTGTGCCCTGCAGATCGAACTGAAGCAGGTGTTGCCGCGTCAGCGCCCAATTGACGCGAACGCCGATATGGCTATTGACCGTAGCGTCCGCCTGATAATCGTTAGCGCCGCCGTCTACGCCGACCACATAGTCGGTTAGCTTCTTGCTCCACCAGCTAACCCCTACATAAGGAGTCACCTGCAGCCGTTCCCCTGGGAATCGCAGGCCATACTCGGTATGGATCGATTGGCCGTCGTGCTTATCGCTGGTATCAGTATTAACGCGCAGACGCCATTGGTGCATACCAGAGGTAAAGGCCGTGCCGACGAAGGCATCGACCCAATGATCGATCGGCTCGACACCTTCGCCACGATCGGTGCCGAATGACGACAGCGCAATACCGGTGTTGAACTCCCAACGATCGGTCGAGTAGAAGCGATATCCGACTTGTGGTCCGTGAACGAAGAAATTGCCGTATTCCACCACTACGCTCGGCCGTACTTCATCGTCGCCGCCGCGAAATATCGATTGCTGATATTTGATACCACCGCCGATCAGATTAGGACGACTCGCTGAATCGTCGGCGGCGTGTATTGTGCCGCCGAACGATAATAGTAGAACCGGTGCGAGCAGTGCCGTTGTAGTCCTGGAAGTCATAAGTGTTTCCCTTGACAGTAATATTTCTTCAATCGTTAAAGTTAAAAATGGTGATTGAGCCGGTAGGTCAGCGTGAAATCGTCGGTAACGCTGCCGAATTCGCTGCGCCGATCGCCGGTAAAAATAGCGATCGTGATCTCGCTGGTGGTCGACGGCGTGTGCACATAATCCAAACCGAGCTGCAGCATTCGGCTGCGATCCTGTAGATTCAAGCGGCCGATCAGCGTCAACCCGAGGTCGGCGGTTAGAAAATCGTTGGCATGCGTACGGATAAACAGCGAGTGCCGTGGCAGTGTGTCTTGGTTGTCTTGAATGGTGCGCCGCATGCTCCATAACGCGCCGAGCATGGCGCTATCGTTTTGCATCGATGCGGTTTCTGCTGCTGTTACCCAAGCGTCCCATTGATCGTCGGTCAGGCCGAGCTCGTTGTAGTGATACTCGATGTGTGTGGTGATATCGCTGGCCGTGGAATGGGCGATACCGGCCGCCAGTTGCGAGCGAAAGCGGCGTTCACCGGACGTACAAAGCGATTGCAGTGCCGCCGGCGGCGTTGTCGTGCTGTCGCAGTATGCGGTCAATGCTTGCCGATGCCAGGCCGCACGGCGCGCGCCGCTCCATTCGACATAGGCAATGTCGCTGTTGCCGATAGTGGCGCTGTAGTTGAAGCCGAGGTGTAACGTGTCGTCCTCGTAGAACAACACCGGCTGCGCCTCGCCGTCGGCACCGACGCGCCGGCTGACCGTCAGTAGCAGCGCGTTGTCCGGATTCGTACGATCGAACTGTTGGCCGTAGACATCGGCGTCGGTCCACCAGTGGCCGGCGCGCGCGTTAATTCGCGGCAGCAGCGCAATGCTAAAGGCACCGTCGTCCCACAGGGATTTGTAGCGCACCATCAGCGAGCCTAACCGCTCGTTCTGGCGTTCGCGCGCATCCCGCGCGGTCGTATCGGTCGACGTATTACGGCGCAGGTAGTCGGTCGGGTTGAAGCCTTGGGCAACGCCGTTCTTAACGTTAAGTCGGCCCAGGCTGAAAAAGCGCGCGAACGACAGGGTGTCGTCGACGTAGGTTTCGCGCAGCTGGCACACGAGATTTTCCGACATTAGCGGTGAACGCGCTTCGATCATGTCGGCGCGCACGAAGCCGTCAGTAACGATGCGCCAGTTCGGCGAAACCGTTTGTTCGGCGTGCGCAGTGACGCGTACCGCGCCGGCCCATAGCGCGTCGTCGTTCGCGCCGGCTGGCGCGAAGTCGACCGAACGGGGTGCGTTGTACTGCACTGTATTGCGCAACGTCCAACGGACCGCCGGCAAAGTAGGGGTTTCAGTCGGCGTATCGTTCGCCGTCGGCGACAGCAGCGCGTCCGGAATGCTATCGAGATCGCTGTCTTGTCCGGCGGCACATGCCCGCTCGCCGGCGATGAGCATCAACGACACGGCGACTAGGTTGCGCACGATAACCCCCAAGAGCGATGCTCCGTGGTCACAAGCGACAGGTGTTACGACGTTTTGAACTGCGGCAAGAATTCCCGTTGCAACCAGGCTTCCGGGATCTCGACGTATTGGTAGTTGGAAAATTGCAGGCGCGTCACTTTGTTCGGATTGACGCCATCGATGATGATGACCTCGGTCGGCCGCATGGCATTGAGTTGCGAGCGATAGTTGCGGTAGTAAGCGATCTTCAGCAGCCGGCCGCTATCGGCGTAGAACTTTCCCTTCACCGGCTGATAGTTATTCCGGTCGATCCAATACTCGATCCGTTGATAGGTGACGCCGTCGGCCTGCGCCGTGAGATCGATGCGATAACAATCGCGCGGTTGCCGATTGCCGTCTTCGATCGATTCGCGCACGGCGTTGTTGGCGCGATAATCGAGCGCCAAATCGACCGTCATCACATCGCCGTTGGCGGCTTGCCCTAATAGACGTTGCTGCGGCGAAATGCGTACGCTAGTGCTGGCTGATGGATCGTAGAACCACAAGCTAGTGCCGTTGCGCAGCATGAGTTTGCCGCGATCTTTAGTCGGTTCATGGAATCGCACCAGACTGCGATATTGGCCGCCGTGCGTTTGCCGTTTCGAATACACCTGAACGATCAGGCTGTCGCGCGCTTTGCCTTGATCGTACTCGGTCAGCTTGGCCGTGACCGAGAAGGCGTGGCCGGGATTACGCAGCTCGTCGGTTTTGGCGACGATCTCCTGCGGTTGCAGCTCGGCGGCGGCGATCGGTCCGGCGATCAGGCATGCCAGCACCAGCATTAGGGCGTAAATTTTTTTCATGATTAAACGTGGCGTAGGGCGTCGACGACGGTCATTTTTGCTGCCTTGTTGGCCGGTAACATCGATGACACCGATGCGATCGCGACCAGAATCAGCCAGCAGCCGACGATGAGCGCCGGCGTATTGGCGAGGCGGACTTGCAGCGGTTGGGCAGTGCTGCTGCTTGGCGGTTGCCAGCTGAGTCCGGCATGGTTGATCGCGTAAGCCGCGAGTAGCGCCAGTAATAAGCCGGCGGTGGCGCCGACGATGCCGATAATCGAGCCTTCGAGCACGAAGTACGTACGAATGCCGCTACGCCGCAAACCGAGCGCGCGCAGCGTACCGATCTCGTTGAAGCGCTCCATGACGCACATCGTCATGGTGTTAATCACCGTGAATAGCACTACCAGGCCGATGACGAGGGCGATGAAGGCGAAGATGCCGAAGAACAATCCATTCACGCGCTTATAGAGCGGCACGAATTCGTCGAAGGTTTTTATTTCCAGATCCAGCTGTTTCTCCTTGAACAGCTGTTGCAATCGATCGACGACGGTGGCTAACGCCGTCGTTTCGGTCAGTTGCAGGATCAATGTGTTGGCGCGGCCCGGCGCGCGTCCGTAGAGCAGCTTTTGCGCCTGTTGCAGGTGCATGGCGACATAACGATCGTCGAGCTCCTTCATGCCTTGTTGCTCGGTTTTGGCGATGGTCAGCGACACCACATTCGGCGCGCCGTTCGTTGTTGCCGATAACAGATCCAGGGTCGCGCCGCCGGTAGTTGTCGTCGCCGGCGATTCCACGAGTTGCTGAATATCGGCGGCGAACTTTGCGTCGACCGTGGTGTTATCGACGCTGGTACTCGGCCGTTGACGGCAGCCCGAGATCGGCAGCGATCCGCATAGCTCCAAGATGCGCGCCAGACCGACACCGATAACGCCGGCGCCGCTCGGCGTACCGGTCAGCGGATACGGTTCTACCGGCAGACCGAGAGCGAAACCGTCCCATTGCCGCAGACGCTGCTGGTCCGCCGGAATGACGCCTTGACCGACGAAAGTCGTAGAGGTGTTTTTATCGTATTGGCTGGCGATGCCGACCAACTGCAGGGTAGGGGTCACGACCGCCAGATATTTCCGCAGCACCGTGTCGTCGGCGATTGCCTGCACGACCGATTCGTAGTCGGCAATGTCATACGCCGTCGGATTGCCGGCGCCGAAATCGAAGAAGCCATTCTTATGAACATGGAGGTGACCGGCGGCGCGGACGATATTAGTTTGCATGCCGGCAAAAATGGCGGCGACGTAACCGCCGAACAACAATATCGCTAATGTGCCGATAACGATTGCTAACGTCGTCATCAGCGACCGTCGCGGGTTTCGCCACACATTGCGCGCGGCGATGTTGAGCGAATTCATTGATGGCCTCGCTGTTGTTGCCGCGCACCCTTCGTTTCGACATTCTCCAAACGACCGTCGCGTAAGCGGATGATGACGTCGGCGAACGGCATCAGCTCGACGTCGTGGGTCGAGAATACGAACGTCGTGTCATATTGCCGTTGCATATGCTTCATCAGCTCGATGACTTCCAGGCTGGTTTGAGTGTCGAGGTTGGCCGTCGGCTCGTCGGCGAGCACCAACGCCGGCGCCTTGACCAATGCGCGGGCAATGGCGACGCGTTGCCGCTGCCCGCCACTGAGCTGATTCGGCCGATGCTGCGTCAGACCGTCGAGTCCGACCGCGGCCAGCACCTCCGTCACTCGCTGTTTTCGTTTCGCCGGCGCCATGCCGGTCAGCAATAACGGATACTCGATGTTCTCGTAAGCGCTCAACACCGGGATCAAATTGAAGTGCTGAAAGATGTAGCCGATATGGTTACTACGAAAGTCGGAGAGCGCATTGTCGTTGAGTGTGGCTATATCGTGATCGAGCAGATGGATGTTGCCGCTGTCGGATTTGTCGATGCATCCCAACAGATTGAGCAGCGTCGTCTTACCGCTGCCGGAAGGGCCGACAACGAAGTTAAATCGTCCGCGGTATATACAAAGATCAATGTTTTCCAATGCGCGCACTTGCACCTCACCCATTGGATATTTTTTGCCGACGTCGGTCAGCGTAGCGACATGACTGTTCACTTTTTCGTACCTTGCAACGGTGACGGGTTGGTCGTTGTGATGAGGATCCAACGACAGAACATAGGTATTAGTCGATTTCATCATTGTGAATGGCCACGTCTTGGTCAAATGCGACGTTAAGAGCGAATGCAGGTTACCGAAGCACTACGCGAAATGTGTTTAAACATTGAAACAAGTTGTAACAAGATGTAACGCTATATTTTATTTTTGTAAGCATTGATGGAAGATTTGCAACGTATTGAATCATCCATTTAATTAGCGAATGACCTATCGAATAATAATTAGAAAAATAGCAAACAAAAAATTGAATGCGAGTTCCGCACGATGACGCTCATCGGTACCGGCCGTTCAGCGCGAGCGATCTGTTGTCATCTTTTCGTCATGAGATTTAAACGAGCGTCCGCCAGCATCGTTGGCCGCCGAGATTAGAGTCAGGGAGCTTATGAGCGTCAAGAAAGTTATGGCTTGGGTCGAACGGCAGGCCACCGCGGTTTCTAATTTTTGCTTTTCGCGCCCGCTGGTCTCGTCGTTGTTGTTATTGGCGATATTGGCGGTGCCGATCGCCAGCCTATCCAAAATCACTGTCGATGGTTCGATCGAGGGATTTTTCAAACCCGATGACCCGGAAATGGTGCTGTATAACAACTTTAAACGTCAGTTCGGGCAGGACGGTGAAATCATCGTCAACGTCCACTCGGAAAACGTGTTCACGCCGGAGTTCCTGACGAAACTGATCCGCTTTCACAAGGACATCGTCGGCAAAGTGCCGCACGTCGAGGACATCACCAGCCTCTACAACGCCCGCCGCGTGCACGGTAATGCCGACGGCGAATTCAGCGTCAACGATCTGCTGTACACCATGCCCAAAGATGCCGCGGCAATGGCGGAATTGCGGCGCTATGTGCTGACGCATCCGGTCTACAAAAACTTATTGGTGTCGGAAGACGGCAAACACACCAATATCAGCATCAAACCGAGTCGCTATCAGCCGCGGCCGGTGACCGATCCGGAGTCGCAGTTCGTCGCCGGTGATCAATTTACCCAATCGCTAGGTAGCAGCCATGAATTCTTGAAGCCGCAGGCGTTGATGGAGATGAGCAAGGCGCTGGTCGCGCTCGCGCGCCAGTACGATACGCCGGATTTTCGGATTCACGTATCGGGCTCGCCGGTGGTAAGCACCACCATCGTCGGTCAGATGGCGGCCGACATGCCGCAATACACGCGCCTTAGCTTGTTGGCGATCGCCGTGTTGCTGCTGGTGTTCACCCGGCGCTTCACGTTTTTGGTCGTGCCCGGATTGATCGTCGTCGTCACGTTGCTCGCCACTTTCGGCGCGATGGCGGCTGCTGGCGTGTCGATCAAGCCGCCGACCCAAGTGCTGTTGTCGGTCATCATCGTCTCCGGCATTTGCTCGACCATGCACTTGCTGACTACATTCTTCAACAGTCTCGACGAGGGCAAGAGCAAACACGAGGCGCTGCACCATGCTATCAGCGATTGCAGCGTCGCTATTATTTTCACCAATCTGACAACGGTCGCCGGCATGATCTCTTTCGGTAGCTCGCGGCTCGCGCCGATTGCCGAGCTTGGCGTGTTCGGCTCGTTGTCGGTGCTGATCATCATGGTACTGTCGTTCACGCTCGTGCCGGTCATTCTGCGGTTGTTCCGGCTGCGGTCGCACGGCGGCAACTTGACGACCGGGCTCGATCGCTGGATCGATACGCAGCTGATGACGCTTGGATTGTTCTCCGCTCGTCACGCCAAGGCGGTAATGATTTTGACGGCGGCGTTGTTCATTCCACTCTTTATATTGGCGACCCAAGTGAAGTTTGCGCACAACGCGCTCACGTGGTTGCCGGCCGATCACCCGGCACGAGTCGACACGCAGTACATCGATGCCGCGATGAAGGGCACGGTCAACTTGGAAATGTTGATCGATACCGGTAAGGAAAACGGGCTCAAGAATGTCGAGTTGTTAAAACGTATCGATCAGACCGCCAGCGACATTCTGGCATTGCCGGCGCAGCCGGTCGCCGTCGGCAAGACCTTGGCGATCACCGATCTCCTGAAGGAAATCAATTCGGCGCTGCACGACGGCACAAAGCAGGAATATCGATTGCCGTCGGCGGATGGTATCGGCGGCGCCTTGTTCCTGTTCGAGAGCAGCGGTTCGGACGACATGTCCGACTTCACCGATCCGGATTACTCCAAGGCTCGACTTACCGTGCGCGTCTCGTGGATGGATGCGGCCTATTACACGTCGCTGATGGAGTCGATCAAGAAAATCGCCGATGAGCGTATCGGCGACATGGCCAAGGTCGAGCTCACCGGCATCATGGCGTTGTTGTCGCGCACCTCGGTGGAAATGCTTAATAGTATGCGCGACAGCTATATCGGCTCGTTCGTGATGATTGCGTTGATGATGATGGTGGTACTTGGCGGAATTAAGCTCGGTCTGCTCAGTATGATTCCCAATCAACTGCCGGTGGTGGCAGCGATGGGCGTTATGGCCTTGCTGTCTATTCCGATGGACACATTCACCATTCTAATCGGCAGTATCGCGCTCGGTCTGTATGTGGACGATACCGTGCACTTGTTCGCGACGTTCCGCCAGCTGCGCGAGCGCAACATCTCGTTCGAAGACGCGTTGGCGCGGACGATCGGTTTAACCGGACGCCCGATCGTCATCACCGCCTTGGTGATCGCCTTGGGCTTCTTGTTTTACTGCATGTCATCGATGAACAACATCCGCAATTTCGGGATTCTCATGGCGACCACGACGATGGTCGCGCTGTTCCTCGATTTAGTGTTGTCACCGGCGTTGTTGGCAATTTCCGAAAAACGCAAAAATGTCGTCGTTACTGACGTTGCGCCCGGCGCGGCGCCGGCGACGTCGCGAGCGAGCTAAAAAATCGGCAGGAGTAGGAAGAATATGAAAAAGGCATCACAACAACTGGCGGCAGTTTTGCTCGGTATCGTCGCTTGCATGACGGTGGCGCGGAGCGCCGACGAGTTGGCGCCGTTGACACCGAAAGAAGTCGAAGACGTCATGCTGCGGGTCGAGAACTTAGACGACGGTGACGACGTGACGTATGAGCTGGAGATGCTGTTGATCGATCGCACCGGTAGCGAGCGCCGGCGCAAGATGCACGTGAAGCAAAAGGACTTCGGCAAGAGTGGATCGGATCGATACACGTTCATCAATGTCGACTACCCGCAGTCGCTGCAAGGCACACGTATTTTGAGCTACGACTTCGACGAGCCCGATGCCGACGATCTGCAGTGGATTTATCTGAACGATTTGAAGAAGGTGAAACGCATCGCCAGCACCGACAAGACCGCGAGCTTCATGGGATCCGATATTACTTTCGCCGATCTCACCGAGCGCAAGGTGCGTAATTACAACTTCAAATTCATCAAGCACGCGGCGGTCAACGGCCGCAACGCTTGGGTGATCGAGATGATTCCGAAGACGCCGCAAGAGGTCGACAAGTTCGGTTACACCAAGGCGCTTTTGTGGATCGACAAAGAGAGCAACACGGCGATCCGCAGCGTCTTCTGGGTCAAAGATACCGACCTGCTCAAATACTTCGACGTGTACAAGCTGGCGAAGGTCGACGGCATTTGGACGCAGCTCGAGTATTCGTTCATGACCAAGCGCGGCGATGAAATCGTCAGTCGCACGAACGTGCGCGCGATCGGTTTGAAGTACAACCAGCATTTGCGCCCGGACGATTTCCGCGCAACTGCCTTGGAAGGTTGATGCCTTAGTAGCGGCGTCTTGCATTGAACCGAGTGATGTTGGAACTAGTACTAATAGCTAATGGAAATGTTAACGACCAAGAGTATTTTGTCGGCACTGCCTCATTCACACCCGTTTGTGTTCGTTGACAGGATTATCGAGCGCGTACTAGGGGAATATGTCAAAGGCGTTAAAGCAGTGAGCTACAACGAATCGTACTTTCCGGGACATTTTTCCGATGGACCTATTTTGCCGGCGGTCGTCATGATCGAAGCGGCATCGCAGGTTGCCGGCTTTTTGGTCGACATCGGCGGCGATTGTATGGCGCGTATCGTCGGCGTCGAACGGTTTCAGTTTCAGAAGGCGGTGGAACCGGGTTGCTTGCTCGAGATCGAGGTACGGCAAAAGAGTCGGCGCCGTAACGTGATCTTCGCCGACACCATCTTGTCGGTCGAGGGTGAAAAAGTGGCGTCGGGTTCGCTGCAAATTTACGTCAAAGAGCCGGATGTAAAAAAAACGGAGACCGTACTGGGAGAGGTCAATGAAGTCGAGCGGTAAACCGGTAGCGTTAGTGACCGGCGCCTCCAAAGGCATCGGTGCGGCGGTGGCGAAAGCACTGGCAAGCGACGGTTACGCCGTCGCTATCAATTACAACCGTTCGCTCGACGGTGCCAATGCCGTGTTGCACGACATCAAGGCAGCGGGCGGCGACGGTGTCGTCGTGCGGGCCGATGTTGCCGACGAGCAGCAGGTCGTTGCCATGATGCAGACGATTAAACAGCAGCTCGGTTCGATATCCGTGCTCGTCAACAACGCCGGCATCGGCGTCGACAAGGCGGTGTTCCGCATGAGTGCCGACGAGTGGAACCGCGTTATCGCTACCAACCTCAACGGCGCGTTCTACTGCATCCGTCACAGCGTGACGTCCATGCTCAAGGCCGGCAATGGCCGGATCATCAACATCACCTCGATCAGCGCGCATAAAGGGTCGCCCGGGCAGGCGAACTATGCGGCGTCGAAGGCCGGGTTGATCGGTATGACGCATTGCTTGGCGAACGAGCTCGGACGCGCTGGGGTCACGGTCAATTGCGTGACGCCTGGATTGGTAAAGACGGAAATGACCGCCGGTATGCCGGAGGAGAAATTTCAGGCGATCAGCAAGCGCATACCGATGGGGCGTTTGGGGCAGGCGGAAGATACGGCGCATCTGGTTTGTTTTCTCTGTAGTCCGGCAGCGTCGTATGTGACCGGGCAGGTGATCGTCGCCGATGGTGGTTTAACGTGTAACGTAAATTAGCCAGGTATAGCGGTTGATCCACTATTTAAAGTGAAACGATTAGGGAGCGGCAAGAGGGGGTAGTTAGGAATGCACATCCGTCCGTAATTCCGTCGCAAGCCGGAAACTAGTTCCACCAAGAAATTTCTTCATGCCGATCACGGCATCGCGAAAGTTCGTCGAAACTTTCGTGCGGTCGCGCTCGACCCGAAGAAACGCAAACATCGCCATCGTCGGCAGCCGGTGGCGGCACTATCGATGGATTTTTGGCTGCTAACAACGAGTCAGGAGGAGGTGAGCCATGAGCCGATTGGACAGTTTGGTCAAGGTAGTACGCGAGAAGCTGAGCTTGGATGTGATCGAGATCGGTCTCGACACGCATTTCTTTCGTGAGCTTAAAGCCGATTCGGTGAATCACCTATCGCTGATCAGCGCGATCGAGAACGAATACGGCGTCGAAGTGAAGGACGAGGAATACGAAAAGTTGAACAGCTTGAACGAGATCATCGATTTCCTGCAGAGCAAAGGAGTGGCATTGCAGCCGAATAGCTGATCGTTCAACTGCGCGTCGAGGAGTAGGGACATGAACGTCGCTAGAGACAATCGCATTGCCATCGTCGGTATGTCGGGCCGCTTTCCGCAGGCGTCGAATCTCGACGAGTTTTGGCAAAACTTGATGAGCCAGCGCGATTGCGTGACGGCGGTGCCGGCCGATCGTTGGGAGCATCAGCGCATCTACAGCGCCGATGCGCAGGCGCCGCTCAAGGCGTATTGCGACCAAGGCGGTTTCATGACCGCGCCATTCGCATTCGACAACGAGTTGTTCGGCATCTCCGAGCGGGAAGCAGAGGTTATCGATCCGAAACAGCGCATCTTGTTGGAAGAGGCATTCTTGGCACTGCAGGACGCGGGCTACACGCGTGCACGTATCAGCGGCAGTCGCACCGGCGTTTATGTCGCCGGCGGTTGGGATTACTACGCGCACGGACTGCCGAGCGCGCAACGCATTACGCCGTTCGGCCTACTCGGCAACAACAACACGGTATTGGCCAATCGCATCTCGCATTTGTTCAATCTGGTCGGGCCATCGGTTTACACCAACACCTTCTGTTCGTCGTCGTTAGTCGCGCTGAACATGGCAGTGCGGGATCTGCGCAGCGGCGTGTGCGATACGGCGTTGGTCGGCGCGGTGCAGATGTTGTGGCCGGAGCATTACATCGCCTTGAGCCAATTCCGGGCGCTATCGAAGACCGGCCGCTGCCGGTCGTTTGACGCTGACGCCGACGGTTTTGTCCCAGGCGAGGGTGCCGGTGTATTGGTGTTGCAGCGGGTAGTCGACGCGCGCAACGATCACCGACGGATCTACGCGCAAATCCTCGGCACCTCCGTCAATCACACCGGCAAGGCGGCGAACTTGTCGTCGCCGTCGAGCGAGGCGCAAGAAGCCGTCATCCGCCAAGCGCTGAAGGATGCTGAGTTACCGGCGCGTGCTATCGACTACATCGAAGCGCACGGCACCGGTACTGCGCTCGGCGATCCGATCGAGGCCAAGGCGTTGAAGAATGTTTTTGTCGGCGATGACCGGCAGGGACGTAGTTGCGTGCTCGGCAGCGTCAAGAGCGCCATCGGCCATTTGGAGCCGGCCGCTGGTATCGCCGGTCTCATCAAGATCGCACTCGCGCTACAGCACGAAACGATACCGGCCAATTTGCATTTTCGCCGGCTCAATCGCTTCATCAATTTAACCAACACCGATCTACGTGTGTGCGATCGCAACATACCGTGGCCGCGGCAAGCGGTCCCGCGTTATGCCGCCATCAGCTCGTTCGGTATGTCCGGCACCAATGCGCACGCGATTGTGACGGAAGCCGACGCTACCCCGGCAACGGTCGCCGACCCCGAGCGCCCGCTGGCATTGGTGATTTCCACGCGCACACCGGCACAGTTGCAAGTGCTGGCCGGGAAGTGGGCCGCACGTCTTGATGCAGGCGCTGATGCGGCGGATCTGATGCGTACCGCTTGGCAGGCGCGTGAGCCGATGGGTTATCGACTTGGTGTCGTTGCGGTCAACGCGACGGCAGCGCGGACGGCGTTCACCCGCTTCGCCGAAGCCGCGGCTGTCGAATCGCATCTGCCGGAAATGTATTACGCCGGCGAGTCAGCACCGACGCGCGTCGTCGAGCTGGCATTCGATGTTGCTGTCGATGCACTACCGGCGTCGTGCCGTCCTTGGCGCCGAACCTACGATGCGCTGAGTGCTGGCCGATCCGCGACAACAGAAATGACAGCAGTCGCTTTGCTGGCGGCGTTGGCCGATGCCGGCATCTACGGTGATCGTTACGAATGCTCGGTCGAGTGTTTGCCGTTGCTGTTGAGCGGATTGGCGTTGATAACGCCCGAGCAGATATCGTGCACGCGACCCAATGCCATGCCGAAAGCCGCGACGTTGAATGGCATTTTGTTGAGCGACCTCGAAGGTGTGCCGCTGCGCGACGCGATCGCCAGATTGAGCATCAACGCTGTCGACCGCCGTGTACGCATCGGCATCGGTGCTACGCCGGTCGAATCCATACCGGTCGTTACCCTCGCCGATCCGCAACAGGCGGTCGCGACCTTGTGCGTACTTTTTTATCTGCGCGGTGGCAGCGTCGACGTCGCGCCGTTGTTAGGTTTTGCCGATGCACGGATTGTCGCCGCGCCGTTAGCACCGCTACTCGGCAAGTTGTTCCGCCACGAGCATGTGACCATTACGCAAGATAGCGTCCAATCGATTGCCGCGCCGACACCAGTGCCAACCGACCCCGGCGATTTGTTGACGCTCGTCCGGCAGCGGGTAAAGGCAGTCGCGCAATTAGACGACGAAAAATTTACCGACGAAACCACGTTCGACGACGCTGGCATCGACTCGGTGACGCGTACGGAAATTGCGCACGATCTGCTGGCGCGTTTGCCCGCCTTGACAGTGACGCTCGATCAGCTGGAAGACAGCGCGAGTATTGCCGCCATCGCGCGGCTGTTGACCGAGGGCGGCGCGACGATTGCGCCGATAGTTGCTGCGGTCGATTGGGCATCGGTCGTCATCGACATCGTCCGCCGCGTTACTAATCGCGAAATAACGACTGACGACTTTCATACACCGATCGACGAATTGGACATCGATTCGATAGATCGCACCGAGATTGCCGCCGAGTGGGTCGGTCGCTATGCCACTAAGCAGGCGCCGCTCGATGCGTTGGTCAATGCACGTACTTTTGCCGAACTCATCGAACACGGTCGGACCGACCGAACCGTCGTCGCAGTGTCAGCGGTAACGGCACCGACGATTGCGCACGGCGCGCGTTTGGTCGGCGCCGGAAAAAGACTGCCGACCGGCGAATGGCGCGCGCCGTTGTTCGTCGATCAAACGCATCCGTTTTTCTTCGATCACCCGCTCGACCACGTGTCCGGTATTCAGGCGGCCGAGTCGATCTTCGCCTTGTTGCAACAGATTCCATCGACCACCGCGCAAACCTGGTTACCGACATCGGTTCACATCGATTTCAAGGAGTTGATCCGACTGGATGCACCGAACGAAGTGTTCGCGCGCGAGCTACGCTTCGGCGGCGAATCACCGGCCAGACGGTTTTTCTACAGCGGCGTGATTGTCGGCGACCGTGTGCGGTGCACCGCCGACATCATGTTGCAGCCGGCAGACGACGTTATCGGCGATCTACCTGCTATCGACGACGTCGTACCGGCGGCGAAACACACCGTCAACAAGAGCGACGCGCGCAACGTGTTCATTGCACCGCTCGATTCGGATCGCTTTGCGCTGGTGCCGCTTACCGAGCAGCCGCACTTCGCGAAACTAGCGCCGACCGACCATTTGCCGTTGGGCTATCTGGTGGAAGCGTTTCGCCAAGGTGTGCGTTATCGCGCGCATCAACGTAACGGCGCGGCGCTGGCCGGTGAGCGTGCGCTCATTACTTCGCTATCGGCCAGCATCGACCGGCCGATAACGCGCGGTATTTTTTGCGAGCTGGCGTTTTCGCCGGTACGACTTGACGAGCATGCGCGCGGGCAAGCGCTGGTCGAGCAGGCGGCGTTAACGACGGCTGGCATAACGATCGGTCGGTTCTCGATCGAGACCGTACGGCTTATCAACAAGCAATTGGTGCCTCATGAAAATACCTAGCAAATATCAAAACCTGTTGTTCGCCGCCATGATGGGATTTTTTATGTCCATCTTCATGTCCGGCGCGATCCTGTGGATCAACACCGGCCTCGACCACCAGTTTCTGTTGCGCTGGGCGCGGGCGATTACCGTGTCGTTCCCGATTTCGGTGCCGCTGGTCATTCTGCTGGCACCGCTGGTGAGAACATGCGTCGCGCGCGTTACCGGATAATCATCGTGTTGCTACCGATGACTCATAGCGGAATGGCCGCGCGTGTCGGCGTCGCGCTGCTGCTGATCGTTTGCGCGCGACTGGCGACGGCCGGCGAGTACGACGATGTTCTACGCGACGACGGTTGGCGCGACTCGGCCGCCAAGCAGGATCAGTGGTTGGGGAAGGAGCCGCAAATCGTCAACGGCGCGTTCGATAGCGTGGCGATTTATCGGACGCACGACGGCGGCAGCACCTTGTTATCGCGCGGCGAATTGGGTCATTGGAAACAAATATTGACGCTGTCGGCCGATCACGATTTGTCCGAGCGCGTGCAGTTCAAATGGGGCATACGCGCCGAGCACGACCTCAACTTCGCGTTTCATTCCAACACGGATTATCCCGCGGAGTACGAGTCGCAACACAAAAGCGACTTCGATGTCTCCGAAGGGGCGTTCGTGTGGCGCCCGTCGGACCGGCTCGATCTGGCCTTCGGCCGGCAAATACTGAACTGGACATTCGGTAATTATTTGAGCGTGCTCGACGTGCTCAATCCGCACGACTATCGCATCCCGCAATTCGTGCGTTCGCCGGCCGATCTGCGGCGAGCGACGACCATGAGCACGGTCAATTACCACACCGCCGACACTCGCTTCAGCGTCGCCGGCATTCACGAATGGCGCTTCGACGAATATCCGGCTTATGGCAGCGATTTCTATATCGCGCCCGGGCCGCGGCCGACCGAAGTGATACCGGACGACTTCAGCGACACCGGTGTTGCGGCGCAGCTGGTGTTGCGCGGGCTGGGGACCGACTTCTTGCTGATGGGTGCGCATTACTTCGACGACACCACCTATCAACAGCGCGTCGGTGGCGCGATCGAGTTGCTTCACAACAAAGTGTCGATGTTCGGCCTGGGAGCAACGCGCACCAGCGGCGATTGGATTTTCATCACCGAGTTTGCGTACTTGCAGGGCTTGCGCTATGGCACGCTCGATACCGAGTTCAGTCGCTTCGACAGTATGTTCGAAACCGAGTACGGCATCACCCGCGACATCAAGCTAACCGCCGCCGCCCGCAATTATCACATCAACGATTACGACGAGCGGATCGGTCAGCTGAGCCCGGTGTCGCGCCGATTCGAGGATGAGTATCAGTGGTTGCTCGGCAGCAGCTTTACTTTGCTGCAAAGCCGGTTGGTGTTGCATGTCGATTATGCGTCGTTCGGTCCTAACGGCGACGGCGGCGGCTACACCCGTACCGACGCGAGTTATGAAATCAGTGACCGGTTCATGCTGTACGGCGGCCTGTTGAATTATCGCTCCGGCACTTACAGCAACTACAACGGCATCGGCGATAGCGATCGATTTTTTGTCGGCGTGCGTTACGCCATTTCACGATGACTTTTCAATCAACCAGTGAGGAGTGGGAGATGATTATTCGTAAGCTAGAGGAAATTTCCGGAACCGAACGCGACATCGCCTGGGGCAACGGCCAGAGCCGGCGTTTCCTGATTGCGCGGGACGGCATGGGTTTTTCGGTGACCGATACGTTGGTCAAGGCCGGCAGCTCGTCGCTGCTCGAATACAAAAATCATTTGGAGGCGTGTTATTGCGTCGAGGGTGAGGGCGAAGTGGTCGACTACACGACCCAAAAGACCCACGCCATTACGCCGGGCACGATCTACGCGCTCGACAAGCACGAGAAGCACGTGCTCAACGCTAAGACCGACTTGCGTTTGGTATGTGTATTCAACCCGCCGTTGAACGGCAGCGAGAAGCACCGTTTGAACGGCGACGACAGTTCGAGTTACTGACGTCATCGCTGACCGTCTCGCCATAATCCTTCGCTGACAGTGGACGAAGGGAATCGGCGGGGCGGTTGGTGGCAACAGAGGGGTGGGTGGTCATGCAAAGCCAAGTGGTAGTGAGCGGGTACGGCTATTTGACACCGTGGAGCAATAGCCTGGGATTGGCGCAGGACGGCGCAACCGCGCCGACCAAGAATGCGCGCGCTGACGATCGATTCGAATATATCCCGACGAGTTGGTTCAAGCGGGTCAGCGGCTCGGCAGTGGTCAAGCATACGCGGTTGTCGTTGTTGGTTTCGACGGTCGTCGAGCACGTATTGCGGCGGGCGCAGCTGCAAGGACGAACTGCATTGAACGAACGCACTGGCCTGGTCGGCGCGTCGGCATTCGGTGCGGTCGATTGCATCGACGGCGTCCGTCGCTGTTTGCAGCAGCGCGGGCCGGCACACATCGACCCACAAGAATTTTCTAAGGCGACGCACAACTATCCGGTCAGTCTGGCATCGGTCGACTTCGGACTGCGTGGGCCGTTGACGGCGTTCGTCTCCGGCAATCATGCTGGCCGCGACGCGCTGGCGTTCGCCACATTGCTGCTGGAATCGGCCAAGGCCGAGCGCATGCTGGTGGTTGCTTACGACGAGCTGTGCCCGTTGGTGCAAGCGGTGGTCGCCGATCGCAGTGCCCATTCGCCGACGCCAACCGCCGTCGCCGAGTCGTGCTGCTGCGTGTTGCTCGAGCATCGCGAAGCGGCGCTGGTCCGCGGCATGCGTCACTACGGCGTGCTTGCCGATATCGGTGCGACGCCGGCGGTGGCAGTTCATGGGCGCCATAACGAATTGCGTTATGTCGACATGCTCGGTGTTACCGATTTATACGCGTTGACGCTGGCGCTGCCGGACATCGGTGACGATGACGACGTCGCGCCGTATCGGGAGGCGGTGTAATGGCACAACGACACGACGTCGCCATCACCGGTTTGGGCGTGGTCAGCGCCGTTGGTATCGGCGTCGATCGCTTTTGGACTGGCCTGCTCGACGGCGAGCCGGTATTGCGGCAACCGGAGTGGGCCGACGGACAACGTTTTCGCGTCGGCCATGCGGCCATCAGTCAACCGACTGACGATATGGCGGGCGGCGGCAGCGAGCGTCACGAATGCGCCAAGCGCGGCATCCGTGCGGCGTGGCAGGCGGTGTTCGACGCACGACTCGAGGGTCTGCCGCCGTCGGCGGAATTATTCGTCGGCACCACCAGCGGCGGCGAGATCGATCGCGTCGGCGCCGCCATCGACGGCTCGATGGCGTTACCGGCCGATGCGCTCGCTTATGCCGAGGCACACAGCGCGGCGGCGGCGATCGCCAGCGAATTTTTTCTGGACCAGCCGGCGCACGTCGTTTCTTCGGCCTGCACCAGCAGCGGCATCGCCATCGCTTTCGCTTACGAAAAAATTCGTAGTGGTGCGCTCGACATAGCATTGGTCGGTGGCTGCGATGTGCTGCGGCCGGCCGACTTCGGCGGCTTCAACGCGATTCGCGCCGTTGCTCCCGACACCTGCCGGCCATTCGATGTCGCCCGCAAGGGCGTGCTAATGGCAGACGGCGCCGCATTTTTATTGCTCGAATCCAGCGCCAGCGCGCGCCGGCGCGGTTGCCGTATTTATGCCGAGCTCGTTGGCGCCGGTTATAGCGCTGACGCGAGCCATGTGACCGCGCCCGATCCGAGTGGCATTGAGCGCGCCATGGCGATGGCGATCGCCGACGCCAAGATCGACGTCGGTGCCATCGAATACGTCAACTGCCACGGCACCGGTACACCGCTCAACGATGTCGCCGAGATCGATGCGCTCGATCGCACCTTCGGCAAGCATCTTTCCGGCGTGCATGTGACCTCGACCAAGTCGGTCACCGGTCATCTGCTAGGCACCGCCGGTGCCATCGAAGCGTTGATCACGACGTTGGTGATTGCGCGCCAGCAAATCCCGCCGATGAAGACCGTCAACAAGCTCGAACCGCGTGCCCATTTTCAAACCGTTCTCGATAAACCGGTGGCAAGAAACGTGCGCGTGGCATTGTCGAACTCGCTCGGCTTCGGCGGCACCAACGTGAGCTTGTTGTTCGCACGACCGGCTGAAGCGGCGTTGCCACAATCGTTTCTGGATTACTAAGTCGCGCCATGCGGCGATGGGGAGAGCAATGATTACCTGGACTGAGGAACAAGAAGCGCTACGCGAGCCGATCGAAAAATGCGTGCACTCTATTAATAAGGACTGTATCGCCCGTGACGAACGTGGCGAATTTCCGCGCGACGGTTGGCAGAAGTTGGCAGAGCTGGGCTTGTTCCGACTGCCGTTTCCCGAGGCCTACGGCGGTCTTGGGCAAGATGTGTTAACGACGATGTACGTGCTGGAAGAGCTCGGTCGCTGTTGTCGTGATGGTGGCTTCAACCAAGCGGTGTCGACGCATCTCGTTAGCACCGGAGTGCCGCTCAACCGTTTCGGCAGCGATGCGCTCAAAGCGCGCTACCTACCGGCGGTTTGCGACGGCCGCTTGATCGGTGCCCACGCGATGACTGAGCCGAACAGCGGCTCGGACGCCATGGCGATGCGTACGCGCGCCGTGCTCAAGGACGACCGCTATGTGCTCAACGGCTCGAAGACCTTCATCAGTAACGCGCCGATCGCCGATCTGCTGGTGGTATACGCCATCACTAATCCCGACGGCACGGCGCTGGATGCGTTGACGGCGTTTCTGGTGGATCGCCGTACACCGGGCGTCAGCGTCGGCAATCCGTTGAAGAAGATGGGCCAACGTACCGGGCCGATCGCCGAGGTATTTCTCGACGATGTCGTCGTACCGGCCGATCACATTATCGGCCGAGCCGGTTTGGGTTTCGCCATTTTCAATTACGTCATGAAGTGGGAAGTGCTGCTGTCGTTTGTGATTAATTGCGGCGAAATGGATCGGCGGTTGAACGATTGCATCGACTACGTGCGCCAGCGCAAAACCTTCGGCCAGCCGATCGGCAAGTATCAAGCGGTATCGCACAAGCTGGCCGATATGAAGATCGGTTTGGAGTTGGCGCGCAATTGGCTGTACCACACCGGCGCCATGTTCCAGCGCGGAAAAAATATCACGGCTGAAGTCGCCATCGCCAAAGTGGCGGCGAGCGAGTTCAACGTCGAATCGGCGTTATCGGCGATTCGCATCTTCGGCGGCGCCGGTTACATGGTCGAGTCCGGCATTGAGAGCGGATTGCGCGACGCCGTCGCCGGCACGATTTACACAGGCACTAACGAAATGCAGCGGAACTACATCGCCGCCATGCTGGGGTTATAACGATGAACATTGCGAATTTGTTAGCAAAAGCGGCGCAACGTGCGCCGGACAAGACCGCGGTCGTATTTCAGGGAACTTCACTGACCTACGCCGAGTTGGAACGGGTCGCCGATGCGGTGGCGCTGAGCTTGGGTACACGCGGCATCAACGCCGGCGATCGCGTCGGTTTGTTGCTACCGAAATCGCCGTTGGCGCTGGCAGCTATCTTCGGTGTGTTGAAGCTGGGCGCCACTTACGTGCCGTTGGACATCGGTAGTCCGGTTAGCCGCATCGAATCGATTTGTCGTAGCGCCGACATCCGCGGTGTCATCGGCGTTCCGCCAACGTTGACGCCGCTTGCCGACAGCGCCGAGCTGACGCGGACGGTAGCGTCGTGGACCTTACAGGAATTGAGCGAGTCGACACCGAGCACGAGTGCCGTCACGTCGATAGCCGCGGACGCGACCGCGGTCATCTTCTTTACCTCCGGTTCCACCGGTGTGCCGAAGGGCGTCATGATCGGTCATCCGGCGATCCGTTGCTTTGTCGAGTGGGTGGTAGATGCTTTCAAGCTGACCGACCGAGACGTGCTCGTCAGTCATGCGCCGTGGCAATTCGATCTGTCGTTGCTCGACATCTATGCCGCTGTTGCCAGCGGCGCCACCTTGGTGTTGGTGCCGGAGCCCTGGGCCGCCAACGGCAAGCAACTCACGCGGCTAATTCGAGACAGCGGCGTTACCGTCTGGCAATCGGTGCCGTCGGCGCTGACGCTGATGGTGCATACCGATGCAGATGCCGTGCTGCCGGGTATGCGCGAAGTACTGTTCGCCGGCGAGCGCATGCCGCTGAAGACCTTAGCCGGTGCTTATCGCCAATTTCCGAACGCGGTCTTCAATAATATCTACGGCTGCACCGAGACCAACGACACCTTCTATTACCGTTTGCCGACTAACTTCGCCGAAGTCGCGCAGCCGTTGCCGATCGGCCGGCCGTTGCCCTACGTCGATTACCAAATCGTCGACGAGTATGGCGAACCGGTCGAGCTAGACACGCCCGGCCGGCTGTTGGTGAGCGGACCGACGCAGCTGCAAGCTTACGTCGGTGCGGTCGACGCGGCGACCGACGGCGCCGGCTACTACGACACCAAGGATATCGTCCGCGAAGACGCCGATGGGTTGCTGCATTACCTCGGCCGCAGCGATTCGATCGTCAAGACCTCGGGCTATCGGGTGAATTTACTGGAGATCGAAGGCGCGTTGGAGGCTAACCAGCGCGTGGCCGAAGCCGCCGTCATCGCCGTTGCCGACGATATGATCAGCAGCAAGCTGGTGGCGTACGTACGCACGCGCGACGGCGAAAAACTGACGACGCTCGACGTGAAGTGCCACTTGGCCGAGCGCCTACCGAAGTACGCGATCCCGCACGAAATTAAATTCGTCCAAGAGCAGTTACCGAAAACCGTCACCGGCAAGACCAACCGGACGTTGCTGGCGCAGTCCTATTCTTAACCGTCGTTAACAGGAAAACGAACATGAAGACGTTGCAAGATGTGAAGCAATACATCATCGACCAGTTTATTCCGGATAGCAGCCTCGATAGCTTGGACGAAAACATCGACTTGATTCGAAACGGCATCATCGATTCGCTCGGCGTGCTGAAGATCGTGTCGCACATCGAGAACGAGCTGAAGAAAGAGGTGCCGGTGGAAGACATTACACCTGAGCGGTTCAAGTCGGTCGCCGCGATTTACGAATTTATCCGCGTCGCCTAACCGGCGTGCGGTACATCATCCGAGGCTGCGCCATGGAAACTAAACTGTTGCGCCAACTGTTACACGATTCGACCCGTGTCGGTCCGGACGATTACGCCGACTATCTCGCGCAGATCGAGCAGGGGCGCGTTTCGGCGGCGGAGATCGTCGCGTTCCTGACGGCGTTGTCGACTAAGCCGTTGCAGACCTACGACGTGTTGCAATTCTTGCGCTACCTGCGCGCGACGCAGGCGCCGTTGGTACTGCGCGGCGCGCCGGCGGTCAACATTGTCGGCACCGGCGGCGGGCCGGCGACGTTCAACATCAGCACGACGGCATCGCTGGTGGCGAGCGCCGCCGGTGTGCGCGTCATCAAGAGCGGTTCGCGCGCTTATAAAAGCGTCTCCGGTGCGCTCGATGCCGTCGAGGGACTGGGCCTGCGCACGGTCGATAGTCCGGCCGAGGTTGAGGCGATGCTGAACGCCGTCGGTATCGCTTTCACCGGTGTCGGTGTTTATCCGAAGCTACCGCTGAAAATTGCCAAGACCATTTTTCCGCTTAGCCTGCGCACTATCGGTGGTTTCATCAACAAGATCGGTCCGCTGTTGTGTCCGTTCGCGTTGCGCGGGCAGCTGACAGGCGTTAGCAACGAACGCGACATGGCGGTGTTGCGCGAGGCCGCTTGCGAGCTGGGGTTGCAGCGGTATTGGTTCGCGCACTGTCGCAACGGCATGGACGAGCTCGCTAGTGTGGCCGATGCCTTATTGGTTTCGACTCACTCCGACAAAGGCACGGTCGAACCGTTATCACCGCAGGTATTGGGATTGCACAGCGGTGCGCTGGAAACGTTGTTGGTCGGCTCGAAGGCGGACAGTCGCGCCATGGTCGAGGCGGTGCTGGTGGGCGTGGCTCCGCGTGCGGCGATTGAAACGGTCGCGCTCAATGCGGCGTTTGTGGCTTGGATCGCCAGCGGCGAGTCGATCGTATTGCGCGCCGAAATCGCCCGCATGATCGAGCTGATTCGTGACGGTCATGTGCACCAGCATCTATTGCGTCTGCGGGCGTTTCCGCAGGTGGACGCGCCGGCAGCGGCGACCAGATAGCGCGGAGCGATCATGTTGCGATTCAACGAGGCGCTATGGTGTGCCGCTCGTGCCGGTGCCATTCCACTGATCGCCGAAGTCAAAGCGCATTCGGCGGTACGCGGCGATTTACTGCACGGGCGCTCGGTCGAGCATATCGCCGACAGCTACCAACGCTCGCCGGCGTGTTGCCTGTCGGTTGTTACCGGCAAATGGTTTAAAGGTCATGTCGATCTGCTGCGACAAGTCGCGGCAGTGGTCGATAAGCCGATCCTGCGCAAGGATTTCATCATCAGTGCGCGCGAAGTCGATCGTTCGGCGGAACTCGGTGCCAGCGCCGTGTTGTTGACGCGAAAGCTGATGACGGCCGATCACTTCCAGACGTTACTCGATTACACCCTCCAGATCGGACTCACGCCGTTTGTCGAGGTCGCGGACGAGAATGAGATACGCGACTTATCGCTGCCGGCCGGCGCGTTGTTGGCGATCAACAACCGCGATATCGGCCAGCGCGAAACCGACGACGGCACCATTGCCAACAGCCTCGCATTGCTCGATTTGGCCAAGCGTGTGGCGCTGCGGGTGATCAGCGCCAGCGCCATCGACAGCGCCGAGCAGGCACGCTTACTGATCGAGCGCGGTTTCGACGGCGTGCTGGTCGGTACATCGCTGTTGTTGGCGCCCAATCTGCAGCGGGCGCTGGACGACTATCGTGTCGTTGAGCCGGTGTTATGAGCTTTGCGCTAAAAATATGCGGCGTGTCGAACCCGCAAGAGTGCGCATTGTTGAACGCTAGCGCGGTGAGCTACGCCGGATTGTGGTGGGGCATGACAGATGGTGCACACAATCTTTCTACGGCACGATTTGTACAGCTGGCCGAGTCGCTGACGGCGAATGTGCGGCCGGTGTGCGTGACATTTTCGCAGGATGTCGCGGCGATGGTTAACGTGCTACGCAACTCAGGCACACGTCATTTGCAGTTGCATGGCTTTCAGCTGCCGGCAGTGATCAGTCGTGTGCGCGCCGCGCTCGGCGATGACGTAACGATATTCAAAGTGATCCACGTGAAAGATCTCGACTGCCTAGAGGCGTCGTTGCTGAAGCACTACCAGCGCGCCGGCGTCGATCTTTTTATTCTCGATACGTTCGTCTCGCGACTACAGCTCGGCAGTACCGGCAGGCAGATTCCGTTGGCGGCGTTGCAGCGTTGGCTCGATCGGCTCGGTCCGGATAGGACGTTGGTCGCCGGCGGTGTCGATGCAGAACGCATCGGCGAGCTCAGGCGACTTTGGCCGGAACTTGCCGGCGTCGACATCGATTCGGCCGCGCGTAGCGACGGCGGCATTTGCGGGCAACGGCTGGCGCAGTTGATACAAGCGACTCTACTAGGAGCAACGGTGAACCATGGGTCCCATTGAGCAGCATTTCTATCGCAATCGTGCGCGCAACAAACCGGGATTGGTGGCGTATCTCACCGTCGGCGATCCGAGCATGGCGGCGACCGAGCAACTGATCGAAACGCTGGAACTCGGCGGCGCCGATCTGATCGAGCTGTGCGTGCCGTTCCCGAATTCGCCGACCGACGGGCCGACCCTATTGGAATCGCATCGCCGCGGATTGGCCGCCGGCGCCGATGTCGCCGCGACGTTGCAAATGCTTGCGTCCATTGGTGTCGCCCGACGCGTGCCGGTGGCGCTGCTGGCCGATTATTTCCACAGCGTGCGACCGCTGGGGCTAGAGCGTTTCGCCGATGATTGTGTGACCGCCGGCGTCGAAGGTGTGTTCGTGCATGCGTTGCCGCCGCTGTTGCGCGAAAGGGCGCGGTTGATTTTGGACGAGCGTGGCTTGGAGTGGATCGTTAGCTTTTATCTCAATTCCGACGAGCAACGGCGGCAATGGAGTTACCAGCACTGTCGCGGCATGATTTATCTGGTGGCGCATTACGGCCGCAGTGGCGGTAATTTCAGCTTCGATGCCGACACGCTGGCGCAGATCAAGCGCATTCGTGCCGAGACCAGCAAGCCGTTGGCCGTCGGCTTCGGCATTAAAGGACGGCAGGAATTGGAATTGATCTACGGTACCGGCGTCGACGCGGCGGTGATCGGCAGCGCGCTAGTCAAACAGATCGAGACCCGGTTAACGCAACCGCCGGCACGCATCGCCCGTGCCGTCGGCGATTATCTCCAACGAAATTATGGCGTGTTGCTCACGGCGACGCCAGAGTCGAACACGGAAGTGAACCCCATTTTAGCGAGGCAGCCATGAAACATGTCACCATCGTCGGCGCCGGTATTAGCGGCTTGGCGTGCGCGCATTACCTAGCACAGCAGGGCATCGGTTCGACCGTGCTCGAAGCGACCGATCAAGTCGGCGGCAAAGCCGGTTGGGTAGAGCAGGGCGGCGAGCGCTTCGAGATCGGTGGCAAAAATTTCGGCTCGAACTGGACGCGCTTCATGGCGTTGTTGAACGAGTTTGGATTCTCCGGCTTCGACCGGCAGCACGGCAGCTTCAATATTGTCATCGACGGTAAGTTGTGGCAATTCGATAAAAAGAAAGTGCTGCAGAGCGGTTGGAAAATGATGCGCGCGCTCGGTCCGCGTGGGGCGTACCAGTTCCGTCAATTTCTCGGCGCGGTATCGGCCAATTACGGCAAGTTGAATCACAGCAACGGGCTGATCGAGGAAATCGAGCGGCGCTATGATCATGCACCGCTCAGTGCGCATTTTTCGCGGCGCGCTGCTTGGGGCCCGGTGCGCATGTTTTCCATCATCATGGGTGGCGCCGAGCCCGACGAGATGCATTATTCTAATCTGTGCCTAGCGTTGAACGGGTTCGACAAAGGCAGCGGCCATTCGTTGCCCGACACCACCGCTGCCTTGTTCGCCAAACTGACCGCCGGCAAAGACATAAGACGGAATACCCGCGTTACCGAGATCGTCGTCGATCGCTCGATGGTTCGCGGTGTGAAGTTGGTCGATAGCGCTGGTGCATCATTTGAGCCGACGGATGGGTTGATTTGCGCAACGCCGTTGCATGCCTTGCGGCACATGTTGGATGTCGGCGAGACGCTCGATCGTGAGCTCGGTAAAATTCGCTATTCGCCGGTGGCGTTAATCAACGCCGTATACGAACGTGATGTGTTTACCGACGACATCAGCTCGATCATGTTCGATAGCAGCAGCCCGTTGGGCCATTGTTCCGCTAATCGCCAATACAAAAAGAACTCCGTGCGCTACACCATCGCCGGGCGTCGTGGACGCGCGCTGATCGATGCTACCGACGCCGAGCTGTTGGCGCTGGCGGAACAAAATTTTCGGCGTTATTTGCCGTTGCCCGGCAAGGCCATGACTTATCATGTCGCGCGCCATCGCGACGGAATTTGCGGCTATGCGCCGAACTTCACGAGCATCAAGCGGCGCATGTTCGAATTCTTGCACGGTGTGCCGAATCTGGAGCTGGCCGGCGATTATCTGGAGGGGCACAACATGGAAGGCTGCCTGACGTCGGCGGAGTATGCGGTACAGCGGCTATTGGAAAAAGCAGTGACGATGCCGGTTGTTGCTGCGCAGCTGCCGCGATTGGTGGTTGCGTCGGTTTAATCCGCGCCCCGTTGTTCCCTCTCCCCCGTGTTTTTCGGGGGAGAGGGAACTAAGGAGCTTTAATTATTGCCCAGCAACAAACGTGTCACGCGCCTGCACGCCGATATTGCTCTGATCGCTAAAGAATCCGTCGATACCGGTCGCGAGAAACGCTTTGATCTCGCCGGCGAGATCGCCGAACGCGTTCGCATTGCCGGTCGAGCGATAGTTAGTCGGCAAGAACGTGTTCTCGGCGCGGAAGGTGTAGGGGTGCACCAACAATCCAGCGGCGTGCGCGTCGTTGACGAAGCGGGTCGCGTTTGCCGGGTTTAAGTTGCCGGCGCTGTCGAGCGGAATGATGAAGTGATTTTTTTCCGGACCGACGGCATCGGCATACTTGGCGATTTCCTTCAGACCGGCGGCGGTCGCCATTTGGTCGTAAGTCAGCGTACCGCCGGCGGTCTCGACGTCATACGGCTTGCCGTCGGACCACAGTAGCTGCACTAACGGTAGCCGGGTCATGTGCCGCAAGTCTTTGAGATTGCCGATCTCGAACGACTGGATATATACGCGATCGTGTTTTCCGTCGTAGCCGTTGCGGTGGAGGATGTGTACCAGCGGTTCTTCCATCGACAAGCCGAGGCCGTCGAAGTAAGTCGGATGTTTGGTTTCGGGATAGAGGCCGATCTTGCGACCGCTGGCTTGTTGCTGTGCTTTAACGAGGTCGATGATCTCCTGCAGTGTCGGTACTTCGAACTGACCGTCGAAGCGCGCGTTCGCCGGGCGCACGTTCGGGATGCGTTCGATCGCGCGCAATTGCTTGATCTCGGCCAACGTGAAGTCTTCGCTGAACCAGCCGGTGATGCTGACGCCGTCGACGACTTTGGTGGTCTTGCGGTTGGCGAACTCGGTGTGACTGGCGACATCGGTCGTCAGGTCGAGCACGTTGTCGTGGCGGGCGATCAATTGGCCGTCTTTGGTCATGACCAAATCCGGCTCGACGAAATCGGCACCTTGCAGGATCGCTACGCTGTAGGCGGCGAGCGTGTGCTCGGGCAAATAGCCGCTGGCGCCGCGATGGGCAATAACGATCGGGGTCTTATCTTGTGCGTGAACGACGTTAGTCACAGTCACTAGGCTCAACAGGCTTACCGCGGTAGCGGCGATGAAACTCCGGGTACGGATCATACGTGATCTCCTTTATTGTAGAGGACGAGACCACTACCGTACGCGGCGAGAATGACATGGCGGTGAAGCGCGGATGAAACGGTGAATAAAAAAGGCACGGCGTTCGCCGTGCCTTCAACATGAAACCCGGTGGTTATTGTGCGTCATCTCTCTAACGGGCAGTGCACGATAACGCGCCATTGTTAAACGCGAATGACATCGTTACTCCCAAAGACGTACGACGCGGTCGCCGCCGACGGTAGCCAGACGGCGACCGTCGTTAGTCGCGGCGAGGGCGATGATCGGGCGATCGTGTGCGCTCCAGCGTTGCGCTTGCTCGCCGGTCTCGACGTTCCAAACGCCGATCGTCGTGTCCGATCCGACCGCAATCAACCAGTGACCGTCGGGACTGAACGCTAGGCTGTGTACGCTGGTCGGAGCATTGTTTAACGTTTTCGGCTCAGCCTCTTCGCCGGCGCTCCAGCGCTTTAGCTCGCCGCCGTCGCCGGCGGAGACGAGCCAGCGGCCGTCCGGCGAGAATGCCAGCGCCGTTACGCCGTGCTCATGCGCTTGCCGATACGATCGTAATTTACCGCTCGTCATGTCCCATAGACTCAAACCGCCGCCGGTGCTGCCAGCCGCCAGCAACTGTTCATTCGGCGCGAATGCCAACGCGTGCACACCGGACTCGCCATGGGAAAGGTTATACACGCGCCGATTTTGAAACGGCTCCCAAACGGCGACCGCGCTGTCGGTATTAGCTTCGGCCAACAGCCGACCGTTGGCGGACAACGCTAATGCCACGATGGGATGCGGCGGATCGTTGCGCAACGTCGATTCGCGGTTACCGAACGGATCGAACACGACGATCGCTTCGTCGCGATCGCCGGCGGCGAGCCATTGGCTGCTCGCCGATATCCCAATGGCGGCGGCGTTGCGCACGTGTGTCGGCAGTGTCAGCCGCGGCTCGCCGGTTTTTGCGTCCCACAAATGCACCAGACCGTCGTCGGTCACGATTACCAGAATCGTGCCGTGCTTGAGAAATCCGAGTGCGCGCGGCAGCAGATCTTCGGTCAACGGTATTTCGAGCGTCTTTTGTTTATCGATGCCGTAAGGCGTTAGCGTCGCGTCCACTGCTGGTGTTGTCGACACCGGCTCGACGGCTGCTTTGGCTTGCACTGTCGGCGGTCGCTGTTCGGTCGGCGTCGGGCGACGATGTTCGTGGAAGATCTGCTCGTTGACGAAATCGCCGAAGGCGATGGTGTTGCTGGCGATCGACGTTTTCTGCGTATCGATCCAATCGTACAGCTCGTTCGGCGTGAGTCGCCCGGTGTCGATCAAATATTTCGGCGTGATGATGGCGAACGTTGCGACGAAAATGAGCACTGCCAGAAATTTTTCGAGCGGCGTGCGCGGCTTGCGCTTTTTCGTTTCTTCCTGCGCCGCCGGGATGACGCCGATCCAGCCGGTACCCGGGCGGTATACGTTCTGTTTCATCGGCTTGCCGACCTGGGCCATGTCCTTGCCCATGATGCCTTGCTCTAGGACGTAAGCGGTTGCCGGCCGCTCGCCCGGCGATAGTTTCAACGCTGCATCGATACAGCGGCGGATGTGCACGCCGTAGAACGGCCGCTCGATCGACAACGCCGGCCGCAGCGGGTCGATATGGCTGCGGGCAAACGTTTCATAACGTTGCAGCGAATCGATCGGCATTTGTCCGCTGATGCAGCGATACATCGACGCGCCGATCGAATACACATCGCTGCAAGCGCCGACATCGCCATGTCCCGGATACTGTTCGATGGCGCAGTAACCCGGTGTCAGCATCACTTTTTGTACACCTTCATCGCCGCGCGCCAGGCGCGATGAGCCGAAGTCGATCAGCATCGGCTGGCCGTCGGTGCGCAGGTAAATATTTTCCGGTTTGATATCGAGGTGCAGCAGTCCGGCGTCGTGTACCGCCTGCAGCCCGCCGAGGATCGGTAAAAAGATGCGTAACAAGTTGGGCTCGTCGATCGTGCCGCCGTGGTTGCGCAGATAGGTCGCGAGCGTTTCGCCTTGCTCGTATTCCATCACCATGTAGGCGGTGCCATTCGCTTCCAGAAAGCGCAGCACGCGCACGATGTGGGCGTGCTTGAACTTAGCGAGCGCTTGCGCCTCTTTTAAGAATTCGGACAATCCCCAGTTGTAGTTTTCGAGGTCGATGCCGGTGCGCGGAATAATGGTCGAACGGTCGTGGCGCGCGGAGTAGGCCTGCGGGAAATATTCTTTGATGGCGACGTCGGTGCTCAGCTTGGTGTCGCGCGCTTTGTAAGTGATGCCGAATCCGCCTTGGCCCAGTACCGAGACGACGACGTATTCGCCTAGACGATATCCAGGCGCGAGCGCTTGCGCGTTCGACTTAGTAACGGTCGCAGGTTTGGGTGCGGTCATGCTAGGCGCCTGAGCGGGGTGCGTTGTGCGCGAATTTCTTTTGGAATGGCGTGCGCCCCATAGGGAAAAGCTAGTCGGTGGGTGGGGGTGTAGCAAGCTGGGGTTGCATCGCCCCTGTGGGGCGATGCGGGTCAAAGTAATAAATGAAATTGCGGGATGCTCCGTCCCGCTGGCTCCCCTTCGGGCTTATGCCTAGACCCTACGAGGCTTGGGCATGCGCCACCGGGGGATTAACGGCAACCACAACCACAACCGCAACTGCAACTACCCCTAACCATTCCCGCCCAGTGCGCGCGAACTTCAGCGCGCCCGTTCGCCGGCGCGAGTGTCCACTGGACACTCGCGAAAACCCCGCCTCACCCCCCGCTGCGCAGGGGAGGGGATGAAAAGCAAACGCAAAAACGACTAGGCCGTTAGTTGCCTTCCACCCGCCGCCACCGATCCATTCCCTCCCCCGCCCTAGCGCTGTCTCTTGATCACAATTCAGCACGTGCGCGCTTGCTCATTTGATAGCCTTTAAGCCGCTCTTGTAAGCAAGACCAGCCGTGCCACATCGTGTCCCATC